>JBEGON010000107.1:0-15603 GCA_041181965.1 Actinomycetota bacterium | reverse complement strand
ATGGTCTTGACGGTGTCGATGCAAGTGGTGCTGCTCTTGCGATGAATGTTCGCTTGGGTGCAATCCTGTTCAGCCTTGCTATGGGCCCATGGGCATTCTTGCTCCCAGCTCTTGCAGGCTTCATTGCATTCGGTATTGCTGACCGTCCAGGTCTCGTACCAGGCTTTGCTGCAGGTGCGTTCGCAGGCACAGTCAGCGCAGGCTTCCTTGGCGCACTTCTCGGTGGTCTTCTTGCCGGTCTTGTTGCACAGGCAATCAGCGGTTGGAACGTTCCAAGTTTCATTCGCCCATTGATGCCTTTGGTTGTTAATCCATTGCTTTCAACAATCGTTGTTGGCCTTGCGATGATCACTCTCGGTAAGTTGGTTATTTCTCCACTTAACACTGCAGCAAGTGATTTCTTGACCAAGCAGTCAGGTACCTCAGCAGTCGTTCTCGGCATCATCATTGGTTTGATGATGGCGTTCGACATGGGTGGACCTGTTAACAAGGTTGCTTACGGTGCAGGTCTTGCATCTGTTGCAGCTGCAAACGGTGCAGGCACCATCACCATGGCATGTGTCATGGCAGCTGGTATGACCCCTCCACTCGGTCTTGCACTTGCAACCGTTCTTCGCAAGAACCTCTTCACCGAAGCTGAACAAGAGCAGGGCAAGGCAGCATTCGTGCTTGGCTTGACCTTCATCACCGAAGGTGCAATTCCATTCGCAGCAGCTGACCCAGCACGCGTGATCCCATCGATCATGGCTGGTTCTGCAGTAGCTGGTGGTTTGACCGCAGCATTCAACGTAACTCAGGCACCTCCTCATGGTGGTATCGCAGTTATTGGTTTGCTCGGCAACCCAGGAATGTTCCTTGTTGCTCTTGTAGCAGGTTCAGTTGTTACTGCACTTCTCGTTTCTGCACTCAAGGGTGCAGCACAGAAGTCAGCTGCATAACTCAACCGCTTCGTAGAAGCATCGGGTGGGTGGCCGCAAGGCCACCCACCCACACCAAACAAACCTTGCGATGACGCATCGTGAGGTTTTCTATTTTCTGAAAACAATTGAAAAAGTGTGAATGCACGAAAGTGCACAACAAATTTGCACAAAAGTGAAAGAGAAATACCATGCCAAGTCAGATCGTTACCGTCGCAAGCACTGTTGGTTTGCACGCACGTCCTGCGTCATTACTCGTAAAAGCAGCAGCAAAGAGCGGTCTTTCCGTCACGTTAGGACGTGTTGGTGAAGCGCCAGTGAACGCCGCAAGCATGTTGAGTGTGTTGGCATTGGGAATTAAATTTGAAGAGTCACTTGAAGTGACTGTGGCCGATGGTGAAAACGCAGACGAAGTACTCGCTACGCTTGTGGACATCATCGCAACAAATCACGACGAGGAAAATCCATCAGCATGAGCAGTTTGACCGGTATCGGTGTTTCACCAGGTGTTGCAGTTGGCAAGGTTTACAGAATTCGCCACACGGTTATCGAACATGATGTACCCGCAACTCCGCGCGAAGTGCTGGCTGCACTAGAAGCAGTTGGCGCAGATCTTGAACGTCGCGCACAAGCTGCAGAAATCGAAGTTGCACGCGAAGTTTTGTCTGCTCAAGCGATGATTGCGCAAGACCCAGCACTCGTCGAAGCGCTTGGTGCACGTCTCGATCAAGACATTCGTTATCCAGATGTTCGCAATGAAATTCGCGATGCTTTTGCAGGTTTTCGTGCTGCACTTGAAAGTCTTGGCGGATACTTTGCGGAACGCGTCAATGACCTCGATGAAATCGCAGATCGCACGATTGCCATGTTGAGTGGCGAAGCTGGACAGCAGGTGGTTCTCAACGAGCCATCAATCATCGTCGCGGACGATCTCACTCCAGCGGATACGTCAGCACTTGATCTTCGTTATGCATTGGCACTTGTTGTCGCAAAGGGCGGACCCACTTCGCACACTGCGATTGTTGCTCGTGGTCTCGGCATCCCTGCAGTTGTTGGTTGCAATGATGCAGAAAAGCTTGCGGATGGCGCTCGCGTGATGGTTGATGGCCGACACGGTCTTGTGGAATCCAATCCTGATGATGCCACTATCGCACATCACCAAACTCGTGAAGATGCTTTGCGCGCACGTGCAGCCGCCGTCACTGGTCCTGGTCGACTGTCAGACAGCACTCCAATCAATTTGTTGGCAAACGCTGGTTCAGTTTCTGATGCTGTGTCGGCAGCAAACGCAGGTGCTGAAGGCATTGGACTTTTCCGTACGGAACTGTTGTTCTTAAGCCGCGAAGTGGAGCCAACTCTCGAAGAGCAAATTGCTTTGTACACCGATGTGTTTACAGCGATGGCAGGCCACAAAGTTGTTGTGCGCACTCTCGACGCAGGTAGCGACAAGCCAGTGCCATTTCTCAATACAGTTGCCGAGGAGAACCCAGCACTCGGTGTTCGCGGATGGCGTTTGACCCGCAACGGCACCGGTGTAATGCGTCGACAGTTGCAAGCTCTCGCTGCGGCAGCAAACGACACTCACACCGATCTCTGGGTTATGGCTCCGATGATTGATACGCCTGCGGAAGCTGCAGACTTTGCGGCACAAGCTCGTGAGTTTGGAATTCGCCATGTAGGTGTGATGATCGAAACTCCGGCTGCTGCAATTCTTGCTGACAAAGTCTTGGCTGAAGTTGATTTCGGTTCACTCGGCACCAACGATTTGACCCAATATGTGATGGCTGCAGACCGTTTGGATGCTCGTCTTTCTGATCTCACCGATTCCTGGCATCCAGCTGTGTTGCGTGCGATTGGTATGGCTGCGACAAATGCCACCGCGCTTGCCCGACCACTTGGTGTGTGTGGTGAAGCAGCGGCCGATCCACATCTTGCAGCCGTGCTTGTTGGTCTAGGCGTCTCAAGTCTTTCGATGGCACCAGTTGCCTTGGCTGAAGTGCGTGGATTCCTCGCATCTGTCGATCGCGCAACCTGCATTGAAGCGTCCCAGATTGCTTTGGCAGCATCAAGTGCCGAAGAAGCAAAGTTTGTCGTCGCTGCCTTGCTTGAAGGTTAAGAACCCTCGACGCTGCGCAAAGCAGCAGTGAGTTTGTCGCGCAATTCGGTACGTAAAACGTTTGCGCGCTCGCTGAAGTTTCTTTGCTGAGCAATGTAATCGGCGCGACCTTCACTATTTTCGATAGTGACTGGAGTCAGTCCCCATTGCGTGAGGTCATATGGCGCAGCCCGCATGTCGAGAGTACGAATCTCTTTTGCAAGATTAAAGCAGCGCATTGTGAGTTCGCTATCGACAATCGGTCGAGCTTTGTAACACCACTTGTACAGATCCATATTGGCATGCAAGCAACCAGACTGTTCCTGTTGAAGTTGATCTTCGCGTTCAAGGACCATGTGGTTAAGCGAACGAGCGGCCGGAACATAAAACCGAAACGCGTCGTAGTGTGAACATTTGAGTTCCTGCGCTTCAACGACTGCGGCGATTTCTTCTGGAGAGAGTCGTAGAGGTGCCTGCGCGTGACGAACTTCTTCTTGACTCAAGCGGTACACCATTGCCCATTCGTGGAGTCCAAAACAATTGAATCGAGCGGGCCGATTAAGTGTGTTATTGAGAAGTTCAATCATCCACTTCAGTGAATCGGCGCGTTCTTTGATGAATTCGGAATCGACTGATGTCTGATCTCCGATAGTGATGTAACCCTTGCCTGAATACTCGTCTGCAGCATCTCGTAATAAAACACCACAACCTGGATGCCATTTTTCAAAGTGAGCTGGTCGCAGCGAGTAGTACTCCCAGAGAAAATCCTCAATGGGGTGGCGCTCTCCGCTTTGTTTTCGTTCTCGCGCGGCTGCTGTGATGTGGCGTGCGGAATCAGAATAGGAATCAGCGAGTGGCTTCCATTCGATTCGGTTCAGCACGCGGTTCATGACCTGATTTTCGCAAACCCTCTATTCGTGCCACACTCACACCCATGGATGAGCAAGAAAAGCGCCGTAAATTTGAGCGCCTTCGAGCCGCACTAGATGGTGTGGAACTCGATCCTTCCCAGACTTCCGACGACAAGCCAGAGCCATCGCAAAAGACTTCGCGTGATGCCGAATTACTTCGTGATGTGCCGCCGCACCACGGCTCTAAGTAACACTCCCAGCACCCGCAATACGTAACCCGTTGGCTTGCATCACTTCATACTCATCGGCCGCTGGAATTTCGATAGTGGCAATTGTTGTCATCGATGAATGCAAGACTGATATCAGTCGCGATTCAGTACTCACCAGCGAACTGTGATCTTCAAAGAGTGCCCACACATGAATGTGACTTCCATTGATGATGGCGTGCGGAGCGATTGATTCGATGGGTAATGAAACAATCACCGTATCTGTTTGGTGATGTCGCGCAATGTTGTCGTGAGTGATGATCGTGCCCGGAGTGAGCGGAAACTTTGCGACAAGTCCCGAGAGATCCTGCACATCAAGAGGCGTGATGTCGTCAGGAAAGTCCGCGGCACGAATAACGTCTACGTCGTGCAACGGTTGGCCCTCTGCAATCGACTGTGTGACGACGAGCACAGATTGTCCTGGCCGTTGCCCATCGACGAGTGCGTAGACGATGACCAGTACGAGAGCGACCGATACCCATCGACGGTAGTAGACGAGAAACTGAAGCAATGTGCGAGCGATGTTCATGTGATGACGATGCCCGTGCGAGCGGTGGCGGAGAACTCACCGCTCAAAAATGTGGAGAGCGACTAGTCGCTTGAAGAAGAAGACCCGCGGGAATCAGTGCGGTAAAAACCAGAACCTTTGAACATCACTCCGGCAGCGGAAAACACTTTGCGGAGTTCACCCTTGCACGATGGACATTCGGTAAGTGCAGGGTCACTGAATGACTGCACAACCTCAAGCGGGGTTTCGCAGGCTTGGCAGACGTATTGATAGGTCGGCATAACGCGGGCAATTTTGCCATGAAACCCACGCTTCTCAATTCGAGGAGGGTAGGGTGCCGCAAATGAAGCCACGCACCCTGCTCGCCGTCGCGTTTGGCGGTCTCTTTGGCGGTCTCGCTAGAGCAGAGTCCATGCAGATTTTTGCTTCACTCGGCTTTGAAATGACGATTCTCTTCATCAACCTTGTGGGCTGCGCATTGGTGGCGTATTTCCTCGGTTCCGTTCGCTATCGATTCGCTGAGGTGCAGTGGAACGAAGTTGTTCGCCCGTTTTTTGTCACTGGCATTCTCGGTGGATTCACCACAACGTCTGCGTTCGCGTACATCGTCGCAAGCAATGCGCAGGAGAATCAAATCTTCGCCTTTGTCTACGGTCTTGCGTCAATCGTCGCTGGATCCAAGATTTACGAATTTGTCTTTAAGAAGGTCTCACCATGATCTGGTTGGCATGCATGGTGGGAGCCCTTTCGCGCCACACTCTTGAAACCTATTTCAACAAAAACAGTATGTACGTCGGCACATTGATTGCCAACATTCTCGGCTCATTCATTCTTGGTTGGGCAATCGCTACAAATGCACCTGATTATGTGCCTGCATTTTGTGGTGTCTTCACAACGTTCGGCGGATTCATTGCGCAGATGAATAACGACATTAAGAAGAGCGGCAATTACTTGTTAGCGACTATGCTCGGGTCAGGTTTGGCTGCAACAGCCGGACTTCAGCTTTTTAGCTAACCGACCAAAACGCCATCGACGTAGGCGTCATGTTCGCTCATCGGAATTTCACCATCGGCAAGTAGCCCTGCCATATCAATAATTGCGACACGAAATGGGCCACCTTGCGCATAGGTTGGCAATGTTGAAAGTACGCGGTCGTAATAACCGCCACCGCGACCGAGTCGACGACCATCTTGAGATGCAGCAACTGCGGGAATGAACATCATGTGCGCATCGTTGATTGATGCAGAATCGCTCGGAACAGCATCAACACCTGGCGTTGGAATGCCCAAGGTATCGACAGTCCAAGTGCCGTCATATCGATGCCACGTCATCTCGGTGTCATTGACCACTCGTGGCAAAATCACGCGGTATCCCAGGTCAACAAGGTGAGTGATCAGAAGATCTGTTGGCGGTTCGTTGCCGAAACTGGAAAACAAGGCGATCGTCGCACCCATCGGAACCTGATGACGAACAATTTCAGCACCATTCAAAGCCACTGCAGATGCGCGTACATCTGTTGAGCCAGCACGCAGTTGGTTGCGACGCTGTGAAACTCGCGCGCGCAATTCTTTCTTTTGCTCCGCGAAATCTTCTGTCGGTGTGGTCACCCGCGAATGATGCCACTTGCACATAAGGTTCGCATTATGCGGACCGTTGACGAACATTTGTCTGCCATTTTGTCGCAGGTAAGACCACTAGAACCTTTTGCAATATCGCTGCTCGAATCTCGCGGTGGTGTGATTGCTGAAGATGTGACTGCGCCATGGCCACTTCCTGTATTTGATGCTGCTGCAGTTGATGGATATGCAGTCATTGTGAGTGACATTGCCAAAGCAACCATTGATGCACCAGTCATTCTTGATGTCATTGCTTCGATCGATGCAGGTGAACGTCCGACTAAAGGTCTGTATTCAGGAGTTGCAATTGCAGTATCCGCAGGTGCGATTTTGCCTGAGAACACAGAAGCGGTAATTTCGAAAGAGCACACCGAGTTTGATGGTTCTCAACTCACAGTTTTGCAGCCTGCTGTTGTCGGCCAATATGTCCGACGCAAAGCAGAGGACGTTGCCATCGGCGAAGTTGTCGCGACCGCTGGCACCACTGTTGATGCACGTTTGCTAGGTCTGCTGGCTGCAGTGGGTCGTCAGTCTGTCGAAGCCCGTCCGCGACCTCGCGTTGTTGTCGTGAGTGTGGGCAGCGAACTGCAAGAAGCAGGATCTGCCATTGAACCTGGTCGCATTCCCGATAGCAATGGCGTGATGTTGTCCGCTGCAGTTTCAGAACATGGTGCCGTGAGTTATCGCGTAGGTCCACTTGCTTCAGATGTCGAGAAAGTCGCACAAACGCTTGAAGATCAGCTCGTTCGCGCAGACTTGATGATTGTTACAGGCGGCACGAGTGCTCGCAGCTATGACGTTATTGCGCAAGCAATGGACACTTTGGGCGAAGTGGAATTTCATCGAATTGCCATGACTCCAGGTGCTGCGCAAGGTTTCGGCTGGTTGGGGGACGACAACATTCCAGTGATGGTGTTGCCAGGTAATCCGGTCGCCGCTTTTGTTTCATTTGAAGTTTTTGTTCGCCCAGTTTTGCGTCGACTTCTTGGGTTGAGTCATGAGCGCACACAATTGGTTCGCGCAAAACTTGATGGCAGCATTGAATCAACCAACGATCGTCGACACTATGTCCGTGCAACGCGTTATATCGGAGCAGGTGGAGTGCACATGGTGAAGCCACTTGAAGAACAAGGTGTGCATCTTGTGGGCGGATTAGCGCGCACTGAATGTCTCATCGTCATTCCTGATGCAGTAACCACACTTCGCAATGGAGATGAAGTTGATGTGTTGCTGCTCTCTGATTTTTCGATGTGGTAGCCATGTCATATCCGCAGTGGCCAGTCACTCTTCAATACGGAGACGTTGGATTACGACCGTTGAAGTGGTCTGACCGCAAAGCGTGGAATGAGATTCGCACTAGAAATGCACAATGGCTCGCGCCATGGGAAGCAACCAATCCCGAAGGCGGACATTTTCAAACCACTTTCCATCGGCACCGGCGAAACCAGTTGCGAGAGGCTCGGGCGGGCCGTTCTATGCCCATGGCCATGACGCACGGTGGTCGGTTCGTGGGTCAGCTGACCTTGGGCAACATCGTCTGGGGAAGCCTGCGCGAGGGCTATATCGGCTACTGGATCGATGGCTCTGTGGCTGGTCGAGGAATTACACCGACAGCTGTAGCCATGATGACGGATTACGCCTTGGGGGAGGCCGGTCTGCATCGCATTGAAATCTCGATTCGCCCCGAAAATCACGCATCAATTAGAGTCGTGGAAAAGCTTGGATACCTCTTTGAAGGTGTGCGGCCACGGTTTTTACATATCGATGGAGATTGGCGCGATCACAACATTTATGTCATGACATCAGAACAACTTCCGCGCAGTGGCATGGTGCAATCTCGACCTGAATTTCACTGATTACTGTCCGCAATCTTGCCTGCGACACGAAGTGCACATAAATCCGTATTTCCGTCACTTTGCGTGACCTTCTCGCTACCTTTCCACCCGTGGGGTCGGGACTCATCTATGCAGCCATCGTGGCGATCTGGGGTCTCCTTTTGGTGCCCATGTGGATGCGTAAACACGAGACCGATCAGAAGATCAGTGAAGTAGAACATTTCACTCAAGCGATGAGAACTCTCGCCGATCCGGTCATTCCAGAACCTCGCAACAAACCAACTGTCATCGTTAAGCGCGAAGTGCGCGCAGGGCTTGCAGATCCCGATAAAAAGCGTCGGATGCAATTGCGACGTCGCGCTTTTTCTGCAGTTGCTGCATCATTTCCAGTGAGTTTTATTGGCGTAGTTTTTGCTGGACTTTCAGCAGTTTTCTTGCTCACTCCGGTTGCGGCATTTTCGCTGTATGTCGCATGGGTGCGCAATGATGTGCGTCGTCGCAATGAATTGAAGACGCCACGTGAAGCACGCGAAGTACGTGAAGTGCGCGAAGAAGTGCGTGCACCACGTGTTTCCGAAGTTGAAAAAATTGAACGTGCACCGCGTAAGCGTTCACAACTTGCTGCGAGTTTTGCAGCAATTCGTCGAAATGCAGCGCAGCGTTTGCTCGAAACCGAACCTGAAGTCGATACAGCTGAGACTGAATCCTGGCAGCCTGCAGTGAGCACGTCATGGTCGCAGCCAGAAACGCCACTGCCTCCGTATGTTTCAGCTCCTGCAGCCTCCGTTGTGCCACGCGAAATCGATCGCAAGTACGGCGAATGGAATGGCGAGACGATGCTCGAGGCAGCGGCTGCACAACGTCAAAATGCGCTGGCTGCATTCGTCAGCGATGTGATGGCATCTGAAAAGCTCGCCGCCGCAGAAGATACAAATCCGACCACAGAACTTCCTCGTATCGCGACTGCCTAGTTCTCCCTCGCTTGAACTAGTTCTTCCTAGTACCCTCCGAACATGCGTCTACGCAGAATCGGGGTTCTAGTCGCAGGGATAAGCGTGATTGCATCCCTGTCGATAGCGCCAGTGCATGCCCAACAGCCAACGTCCACAGTCTCTGCGACTGTGAAGATTGCCAAAGCATGGCTTAAGGGTTTGAAGACGGTGACTCTTTCTGGACCTTCATATTCACGCACTCAGGATTTTGGAAAAGCATGGGTGGATGTTGATGCCAATGGCTGCAAAACTCGCGACGACATTCTGATTCGCGACCTCTCCAATGAAGTGATTGGAAGCAGCTGCCAAGTGAAAAGCGGCGTTCTCAAAGATCCTTACACTGGTATCACGATCAACTTTGTCCGCGGTGTGCGCACATCACTTGCCGTGCAAATCGACCATGTCATTCCTCTTCATCTTGCGTGGCAACTTGGCGCGTATAAATGGAGTTTCGGAAAGCGCGTGACCTTTGCAAATGATCCAGTCAATTTGATTGCCACTGATGGTCCAACGAACGGATCAAAGAGTGACTCTGGTCCAGACGAATGGTTGCCACCGAATTCGAAATATCGCTGCACGTATGTCATTAGATTTATTCGAGTTGCATACCTATATCGAGTGGGAATCACTTCAGCGATGCGCAATGCAATGACATCGACATTGAATTCATGCAAGATAATTAGTGGTAAGCCAACATTGATTAAAGCTTTGCCGGCGAGTATTTACTCCTACGCCGCTTCGATTGGCTAATTAACGACCAAAGAGTTTTGAGAAAAAGCCACCTTTGTTGGCGGCAGCGATCTCTTCGCGGGTATGACCTTTGCAACGTTCGCTCTTTGGAATACCTGCCATGACTTGGCTTACGTGATTGCCACAACCTGACCAGGTGTATTTACTGCAGATGCGACAGCGAGTACGTGAACACATATTTCCTCCGAGTCGAAAGTGTATACCCTAGGGGGTATGCGCTAAATCCAGCTCGGCAGCCACATATGCAGGTGCCAGTAGTCGTAGGCGACCACTTCGCCTGTCCAGACCGGCATCATGAAGTACGACACCACAACTGTCAGCAACACAAAGGCTCCGACTGCAAAAGAGCGTTTTTTACGCAATGCCGCACCCGCATCTGCCGGACCAAGGATGACGCCCAAACTCGCAGCCAAGGCCATGGCCATGAATGGAATCATCACAATCGAATAGAACGAAAAGATGGTGCGATGCTGATACATCAGCCATGGCGCCCAGCCGGCCATGAACATCGCTACCACCGCGACCGATCGGGTTTCGCGCTGCACCACGCTGCGCCAGATCTGATGCAGGATGGCAAGAGTCGCTGCCCACCAAATTACTGGGTTTCCAAGTGCCACAACTTCCGCAGCACAAGAATCTGAATCACAACCAGATTGTCCGCGGCCAAATTGTTCGTAGTAAAAACTCGTTGGCCGCAATTGCAATGGCCACGTCCATGGATTGGCAGAATACGAATGCGGTGATGTCAGCCCGAGATGGAAGTTCCATGCGCCAACGTGATACTGCACCAAACTACGCAACGCTTCTGGCAGCCAGGTAATGCCATCACCCGGGTTTGCTTCTGCCCAATGTCGCAAATAGCCGCCATCGTTGAGCAGCCACCCTGACCAGCATGCGATGTAAATACTGATGATCGCAATGACGACCACCGGCAACCATTTCAAGGTGTCAC
Organism: Actinomycetota bacterium; assembly: GCA_041181965.1. Lineage (GTDB taxonomy): Bacteria > Actinomycetota > Actinomycetes > S36-B12 > UBA5976 > JAFMIT01. The sequence goes on along the minus strand of JBEGON010000107.1, from coordinate 4,821 downwards.
GAAGGATTGCTGTTTTCCAAGCCTTTTCGTGCCCCAAGCTGATTCGAGTGCGAGCGGTGAAAAAGACAACGATTAATGCATTCGCGACTATGAAATATGCCGCAGACCATTTAGTGCCAAGCGCCAAACCTAAACACACGGTGGCAACCAACAACCATGGACGCATTCCGAGTCCGCGCGATGCCTCAAGACGTGCGAGGACCCAATCGCGATCCAACACGACGGCACCAAAGCCACACAGCAAGAAAAACATCAATACTTGATCGAGTAATGCAGTACGACTCAAAACAATTGCTACACCGTCGATTGCCATAAAAAGACCAGCAAGAAATGCAGTGAGTTCATGCTTGAACAATCGACGTGCGATGCGATGCACCAACACCACCGCAAAGATTCCAAGCATGCACACCATAAAACGCCAACCAAATGGGTTGAGTCCAAAGAGTTGCTCTCCGAAACCGATGACCCACTTGCCGACAGGTGGATGCACGACATACGAACCTGATGCTTTGAAAATGTCAGTATTGCCACTCAGCATCAACTCGTTGGCTTGGTCGACGGCGTCACGTTCGTAGCCGAATTTCCAGAGGCTGAATCCATCTTTGACGTAATATGTTTCGTCAAAGACCACAGCATGTGGTTGGCCGAGATATGGAAGTCGCAAGCCAGCAGCGATCGCCATCAATGTGAGGCTCTGCCACCAGCCGCGGGCCATTTTCATGTGGTTATTCTGCCGCCAGCACCATGCGAGACAATCTCCCCATGACTTCTCGCGGCAAACTCGTTTTGGCAGCAACGCCGATTGGCAATCTTGCTGACGCATCGCCGAGATTGTGTGAATTGCTTGCGACGGCCGACGTAATTGCGGCAGAAGACACCCGCAAAGCCTTCAATCTGATGAGCGGTTTAGGTATTAGCTCGCATGCGCAAGTGTTGTCGCACTTCGAAGCAAACGAAGCGGGTCGATTGCCACAACTTCTGTCGCTCTTGCACGATGGAAAAACCGTTGCGGTCATCAGCGATGCAGGAATGCCAACCGTCAGTGATCCAGGTTTTCGTTTGGTGAGCGCTGCGGCAGAAGCGGGCATCGACATCACCGTCGTTCCAGGACCATCTGCTGTCACTACCGCACTTGCACTGAGTGGTTTGCCAACGGACAGATTTACGTTTGAAGGTTTCTTGGCTCGCAAATCAGGCGAACGCACATCGCAACTTCAAGAACTTCTTACTGAAAAGCGCACGATGGTTTTCTTTGAATCCGGTCATCGCATTCAAGAAACTATTGATGACATGGCGAAAGTGTTTGGCGCAGAACGGCGTGCCGCGATTTGTCGCGAACTGACAAAGACGTATGAAGAAGTGATTCGCGGAACGCTCCAAGAACTTGCCATCCGATGTGAAACTGAACTGCTTGGTGAAATCACTGTTGTAGTCGCTGGTAGTTCCGTCGATGCCGAACTCAACGCCGAAGAACTGGCCGCCGATCTGCTTGCCCGCGGCATGGTCGGCAAGAGCGTGGTGGCGCATTTGGTGTCTAATCTCGGCATGTCCAAACGCGATGCCTTTGACCTTGTTGTGCGCCTAAAACCAGAAAAATAGCCAGCAATTCGCCGTCTAGAATGGCCTCATGGCTTCAGAAAAGGCGTTTTATCTCACCACGCCGATCTACTACGTCAACGACAAACCGCACATTGGTCACGCCTACACGACCACTGCTGGCGACGTCCTGACGCGGTGGCATCGTCAGCGCGGTGAGTCTGTGTGGTTCTTGACCGGTACTGACGAACATGGTCAGAAAGTCATGCGCACGGCCGAAGCCAACAACACCTCGCCGCAGCAATGGGTAGACCAGCTGGTCAACTCTGCGTGGTTGCCAGTCCTCAAGACCATTGATGCCGCAAATGATGATTTCATTCGCACGACTGAACCTCGTCACACCGAACGTGTGCAGCGATTCCTGCAACGCCTCAAAGATGCTGGTCATATTTATCAAGCAGACTTCGAAGGCCCGTATTGCGTTGGTTGCGAAGAATTCAAACTTCCAGGTGATCTGATTGATGGAGAAGGCGAGCACAAAGGTCAGAAGTGCTGCCCAATCCATGGTCGGCCTGTCGAGACAGTTGCTGAAACAAATTGGTTCTTCAAACTATCCGCATTCCGCGATCGATTGATCAAGCATTATGAAGACAACCCGCAGGCACTCCGTCCGCAATCTGCATACAACGAAGTGATGTCCTTCTTGCGCGGCGAAGTTCGCGATCTCTCTATTTCGCGATCCACCTTCGACTGGGGTATCGAAGTCCCATGGGACAAGGACCAAGTTGTTTATGTGTGGTTTGACGCGTTGCTGAATTACGCGACAGCAGTTGGTCTTGATGATGCTGCTGATAGTGAGGGCGGCAAGAAATTTGCAGGTACCTGGCCAGCTGATGTGCATTTGGTCGGCAAAGACATTTTGCGTTTCCACGCGGTCATTTGGCCAGCAATGTTGATGGCTGGCGAAGTAGCGATTCCAAAGTGTGTGTACGCACACGGCTGGTTGTTGGTCGGTGGCGAGAAGATGAGCAAGTCGAAGCTCACTGGTATCGCTCCAGAACAAATCGTCGATCACTTTGGTTCTGACGCGTTTCGTTATTACTTCATGAAGGCCATCCAGTTTGGCCAAGATGGTTCATTCTCTTGGGAAGACATGTCTGCGCGTTACACCGCCGACTTGGCCAATGGTCTCGGCAATTTGGCATCGCGTTCGGCGGCCATGGTGGGCAAATACTGCGATGGAATTTTGCCTGCGCCTGCACAAGATGAAGCGGCCGAAAATGAGCTCAAGGCACTGCTCGCTAAGACCGTGGCAGATGCAGACAAAGCAATTCTCGAACTTGATTTCTCAAGTGGCATCAACTCCGTCAAAGAATTCATCGATGCCGTGAACTTGTATGTCACAAATCAAGAACCGTGGAAAGTGGCAAAAGATCCTGCGAATGATGCTCGACTGCACACGATTCTTTACACCATCGCAGACTGCTTGCGCGCGATTGCAATTCTCTATGCCGCTGTGATGCCGAAGGCGTCACAGTTGATGTGGGAACAACTCGGCGCCGATAATTCCATCGGCGCTTTGTCCGCACAGCGCATTCAGGATGCAAGTGCCTGGCGAGTGCTGCCAGTGGGTTCAGTCATCACCAAGGGAGATGCCTTGTTCCCGCGCTTGCAAGAAGACGCAGCCGAATAAATCGTGACTCGCGAACCATTACGCAATCGCTCTGATTGGGATGCCAATCAGAAGCGTGACATGAATTTGCCGCCCGCTCCCGATGCCTTACCAATTGCTGTCGCAGATAGTCACTGTCACCTCGATATTCGCGATGGTGATGATTACCTTGACGTCACAGATGCTTTGCAGTTGGCCGCTGAATCTGGCGTCGATCGCATCGTGCAAGTGGGTGTCGATGTTGAAAGTTCGAAATGGTCAGCCCAGGCTGCGCACGACTATCCGAATGTGCTCGCAACGGTTGCTTTGCATCCCAATGAAGCGCCACGCATTGCTGCTGAACATGGAATGAAGGCGCTTGAAGATGCTTGGGGAGAAATTGATCGCCTCGCGGCAGATCCTCGCGTACGTGGCATTGGCGAAACTGGATTGGATTTCTTCCGAACATCTGCGGAAGGTCTCGCTTCGCAAGAAGAGTCATTCCGTCAACACATTCGCATGGCGAAGGCACACAACAAAGCGTTGATCATCCATGACCGTGATGCCCATGATGATGTGGTGCGTGTGTTGCTCTCAGAGGGTGCCCCAAACAAAGTTGTTTTCCATTGCTTTTCTGGTGATGCAAAGCTCGCACAGATTGCAGCGGAACATGGCTGGTATTGCTCATTTAGTGGCACAGTCACATTCAAGAATTCTCAGGGAGTGCGTGATGGTCTCTCTGTGCTGCCGAATGAATTGATTCTTGTAGAGACTGACGCACCATTCTTGACGCCAACACCATTCCGTGGCCGTCCAAATGCGTCGTATCTCATTCCATTGACGGTTCGGCATATGGCTGAAGTTCGAGGAATGCCTGTGGAATCTTTGTGTCAATCAATCTCCGACAACACCAATGCCGTGTTCGGGATTTTCGGCGTGTAGTTGAGTATCGATGAGTGACGGACTTCTTGGTGCAGCGGACATTCGCGCACTCGCATCCCAATTAGATATCAAGCCGACCAAAGTGTGGGGCCAAAACTTTGTGATTGATGCAAATACTGTGCGATCCATTGTAAAAAGTGCCGGTGTTGGTGCTGACGATGACGTACTTGAAGTAGGACCTGGCCTTGGTTCTTTGACGTTGGCACTCTTGCAATCATGTCGTTCGACCACAGCGATTGAAATCGATCCAAAACTTGCAACTCAATTGCCGTTGACGGTTGCGAAAAGGTTGCCAGATCATGCATCCAAACTTCACGTGGTAGCCCAGGACGCGTTGAAAGTGAACGAGCTGCCTGTCGCTCCGACCGCACTCGTCGCGAATCTCCCGTACAACGTTTCAGTGCCAGTGCTTTTGCATATGTTCCACACATTCCCAACTATCAAAACTGCACTTGTCATGGTGCAGGCAGAAGTGGCAGATCGATTGGCTGCAGCACCTGGCTCGCGCATCTATGGCGTTCCAAGTGTGAAGGCTCGCTGGTTTGGTGATGTGAAGAAGGCCGCGACGATCGGGCGCAATGTTTTCTGGCCAGCGCCCAATGTTGATTCTGCGTTGGTGCGCATTGATCGCTACGAGACACCGCTGGCTGATGTCGACGTGAAAAAGTTATTTGCGTCTATTGATGCCGCAT
>JBEGON010000106.1:0-3541 GCA_041181965.1 Actinomycetota bacterium | reverse complement strand
AGTTGGTAAAGAGGCAAACAGCTCTTTACCGCTTCACAGGTTTCTTTTGTTTGCGCAACAACTTGCTCAACAGTGAGACCGCTTGCCAGTGCCACACCAAAAGATCGGTTGCGCGAGAGTGGTGATTGGCTTGTTGCAAGCAAGTCACCGACACCAGCAAGGCCCATAAACGTCAACGGATTGGCGCCAAGAGCGCGACCAAGTTGTGTCATTTCGTGAAGCCCACGCGTGATGAGTGATGCTTGTGAATTCTCACCAAGGCCCATGCCCGCTGCAATACCGTTTGCGAGCGCCACGACGTTCTTCATCGCACCTGCAATTTCAACGCCAATCACATCTGTCGTGTAGTACGGGCGGAAGTACGGAGCCGAACACGCTTCTTGAACACGCTGCGCGTTTGATTCGTCTTCGCAAGCAACTGTGGTCGCGGTTGGTTGGCGTTCACCAATTTCATGTGCGAGGTTGGGACCTGAAATCACAGCCAGTCGATCACTGCCGATGCCAGTGACCTGCGAAATCACTTCAGACATGCGGAGATTGGTTTCGACTTCAATACCTTTTGCAAGCGAGACGACCACCGCGTTTGAAGGAATGTCCGCGCCCCACGCCGTCAGACTTTCACGATAAGAAGTGGAAGGTAATGCCACAACAACAATGTCGGCACCCTTCATTGCTTCCGCAGCATTAGTAGTTGCACGAATGGCATCTGGGAGCACAACATCTGAAACATGTGAAGGATTGCGATGCGTGGCGTTGATGGCATCAGCGACGACAGAACTGCGAGCCCACAATGTGGCATCGCATCCGGCATCGTGCGCGACTTGGCTAAAGACAGTTCCCCACGAACCACTGCCCATCACTGCAATCTTCATGGGCTAATTGTCCCCTGACTCGACTTCGCGCACATTGCGGCGATCCCATCGGGTCTCAGGTGCCTTTTCTCCGCGCAATTCCTCGAGGAGTTTGGTGATGTCATCGATGATGCGGTTGGTCACTTCATTGAGCAAGGTGTTGTCAATCTCGCGACCTTGGAATGCAGAGAGATCGACTGGCTTTCCAGCAATCACATGCATGGTCTGCGGTGGAATGAGTTTGAGCCCTTTACTCCAACGAGGGATGACGTTTTGCGCTCCCCATTGTGCGATGGGAATTACTGGTGCTCCAGTTGCAAGTGCAAGTCGGGCTGCGCCAGTCGCACCTGTCATCGGCCACAAACCTGGGTCGTACGTCAACGTGCCTTCTGGATAAATCACGGCAGCTTCGCCGGCGGCAATCGCTGCTTCAGCATCACGCAATGCATGCGCTGCTTTGGATGTTCCGCGGTCTACTGGAATCTGACCAGCGCTGCGAATGAGCCAACCCACAACAGGAACGTCAAAGATTGCACGCTTGCCAAGGAATCGTGCAGGTCGTCCATTGTCGTGCAAGTAATGCGCAAGCACGAGCGGATCAAAATTCGAAAGATGATTGCTCACCACGATGATGCCACCATCGACATCAAGGTTTTCACCATTGCGCCAGTCGCGGCGAGTGAAGATCATGATGAGCGGACGCAAGAGAATGACAACGAGCATGTACGCCCAGGTCTTCTTGACCCGAGCGGGCTTTGCAAAAAGCATGTCTGTCCTTTGCGGTTAGAGGCGTAATTGTGGTGGCAACCCTCGTCAGTGACTAGGCGAGGCGCAGATAAATAAAGACCCGCCTCATACGAGGCGGGTCTTTATTTCATCGCTTACTTGCGACGGGTGACCTTCTTAGCTGCTTTCTTAGCAGCTGGCTTGCGTGCTGGAGCCTTCTTTGCGACAGGCTTCTTAGCAGCGGCCTTCTTGACGACCTTCTTAGCGGCCTTCTTTGGTGCAGCCTTCTTAGCAGCTGGCTTAGCAGCTGGCTTAGCAGCTGGCTTTGGAGCAGCAGCAACCTTTGCCTTACCTGCAACAACTTCCTTGAGGACTTTGTTTGCGCTGAAAGCTGGCTTTGATGATGCTGGACGTGCCTTGATAATGATGTTTTCGCCAGTGAATGGGTTGCGACCTGGGCGTGCCTTACGTGCAGGAACATCCTTGCGACGGAAAGTGCCGAAACCGGTGATTGCAACTGAACCATTCTTGACAGAAAGTGCGCGGGTGATCTCAGTGAAGACAGTGTCTACAACTGCAACTGCGTCGCGCTTACCAAGACCGAAACGATCGCCAATGATTGCGGCAAGATCATTCTTCTTCATGGTCTTCCTTCCAATTATTCTCGAGAATATGTGAATCTTCCCCGATTCACACGTGGCGGAAATTACCCTTATTTATAGGGTTTTTTGGCCGACACGCAGAGGCAAAGTGTGTGATTTCAGCAATTTTCCGCTGATTTTCGCACTTTTTGGGGTTTGACTAGAGAACAGTTGGCTTAAAAGTAGGTCTTTTTGCCTCAAATTCGCCGATGCTGTCGACATGACGCAAGGTCAAACCGATGTCATCAAGACCTTCGATGAGACGCCAACGGACGTAATCATCGATAGAAAATGAAGTCTGAAAGTCGCCAGCAGTCACTGTTTTCTTTTCGAGATCAACTGTGACTTCGGTGCCTGGATTTGATTCAATGATTTCCCACAACTTTTCGATGTCTGCTTGTGACACTTCACCAGCTACAAGTCCACCCTTGCCGGAGTTGCCGCGGAAGATGTCAGCAAAGCGTGATGACAACACAACCTTGAAGCCGTAATCCATCAACGCCCATACTGCGTGTTCACGTGAAGAACCCGTGCCGAAATCAGGACCAGCAACCAAAACAGAAGAACCTGCATATGCAGAGTTGTTGAGAACAAAGTCTGGATCTTTACGCCATGCTGCAAAACAACCGTCACCAAAACCCGTGCGACTAACGCGCTTCAAGTATTCAGCGGGAACGATCTGATCCGTGTCGACGTTGCTGCGACGAAGTGGTGCAGCAATTCCAGTGTGAGTAACAAACTTTTCCATGACTACTCCTTATGCCACTGGTTCGAGATCGGCTGGGCTTGAAAGGGTTCCGCGAACTGCAGTTGCTGCAGCAACTTCTGGTGACACCAAGTGAGTGCGAGACCCCGGTCCTTGGCGACCTTCGAAGTTGCGGTTTGATGTTGAAGCCGCACGTTGTTGTGGTGCCACCTTGTCTGGGTTCATACCAAGACACATTGAGCATCCAGCATTTCGCCATTCAGCGCCAGCTTCGATGAAGATGTTGTGAAGTCCTTCTTGTTCTGCCTGCAAACGCACGCGACCAGAACCAGGCACCACAATCATGTTGACGCTCTTGGCGACCTTGCGACCCTTCAAGAGACCTGCGACAACGCGCAAGTCTTCGATGCGGCCATTGGTGCAAGATCCAACGAAGACAGTGTCTACTGAAATGTTCTTCAGTGGCGTGCCAGCTTCGAGGCCCATGTATTCCAATGCGCGTTCGATGGTGACGCGTTCGACTACGTCGTGTGCATCAGCTGGCGATGGGACGTTTGCACTCAGCGGCAAACCTTGACCTGGATTGGTTCCCCACGTGACAAATGGCGCGAGGGTTG
>JBEGON010000105.1:0-14862 GCA_041181965.1 Actinomycetota bacterium | reverse complement strand
CAGATTTGCATTGCGCAACCAGGTGCAACCGTGTGGGTTCGTTCATGGGTTCCAGATTACGAAATCAACGGCATGGTCGTTCGACATGGCGAGGCTTACACGATTGCCAAGCACCTCACCGTGAAAGATGAAAATGGTGTTGAGATTTATCGTCCGACAGTTCACTACGCATATTGCCCCAGTGATGCAGCAATTGCATCGATGCGCGAACTGCAAGCGAACAACTGGGAATTTCCAACTCGCGAACGCATCATGAACAACGAAATCATCGACGGTGAAGATCGTCTCGGAGTTTTGTTAATGGGGCACCCGCTCAATTCGTGGTGGACCGGATCGTTGTTGTCGATTCACGAAGCACGTGCATTACTTCCAAACCAAAGTGCCACCACGCTTCAGGTGGCGGCATCAGTTTTGGCGTGCACCAACTGGATGATCAACAATCCAAGCGAAGGTCTCTTTGTTCCAGACGATTTGCCATGGGAAGACGTCCTCGAAGTGGCGTACCCCTACCTTGGCACCTTCCATTCAGGACCGGTTGATTGGACTCCGTTGAAGAACCGCGTCAACCTCTTTGGTAAGTGGGATGGGACTGCTTCTAGTTCTGACCCTTGGCAGTTCGAAAACTTCCTGATTTAGTACCAATTTCGCGACGAGCCCGCCTGATTAGGCGGGCTCGTTGTCTATTTTCCAAGCCCATGACGGGTAACCTTGACCGCTAGTCCAAAGGGTGGGTCATGAATTCAAGCGAAGATTCAGCGCGCAAACGCGTGCTCGATTGGATTGGCTATCGCAAGCCAGTCACAGCCGGTGCGCCAATGACTCCTGAGCAGTTGCTCGCAATGCTCGACAAGCTGCAGGCTGAAAATGAAGAACTGCGCAACCGAAAAGATTTCCACGAACTCTCTGACGAAGAATTAGAAGCACTCGCTTCATCAACTGCAGTCACAATTTTGACCACTGTTCACAAACGTGAAGCAGATGCCAAAGCCGCGATTGAAGAGTTGATTACCGGAGCGGAGAAGCGCGCCAAGTCCGTCATCACTGCTACTGACAAACAAGCGAATGCCACCATTGCGGCGGCAGACAAGCAGGCGGCGCAAACAATCGCTAAAGCCGAAAAACTGGCTGCTCAAACGGTGAGTGAAGCGCAGAAAAAAGCGACCAACACGGTTGAGGTTGCGGATAAGCAAGCAACCGAAATCTTGACTGCCGCACATCGTGATGCGAATGCAGCAGTGAGTGCCGCACAGAAAACTGCAGCAGAAATTGATGCGGCAGCTCGAGCAAGTATCAAAGAAACCGAAGCTCAGGCTGCGAAAATTTTGGCGGATGCACAGGCCAAGGCTCGCCAACTTGTGACAGATGCTGATTCATATTCTGCGATCACCAGAAGTGATGCTGCGGCATGGGCAGAGACTCAACGCTCTCAGGCGGCGCAATGGGCATCAGCCACGATTGAAGCGGGCCGAAAAGAATCACTTTCAATTCAACGTGAACTTCGAAGCGCAGTCGCTGCATCTAAGAAGACATGGGCGCTGATCGTGACCACCCAAGATGAAGCGAAAGCCGCAGCTGAACGTGCCCAAGAAGTTGTTCAGCAGGCGCTTGAGAAGATTGACTCTCTCGAAAAGCTTGAAAATAAACCGACGAAAGCAAAGACTGAGAAGTAAATGCCATTTCGTCAGCAGGTTGCCCAGCCACACATCGCAGCTCTTGATGGCATTCGTGCCATTGCGATTGTTGCAGTTGTGTTGTTTCACATGGGGGCCAATTGGCTACCAGGCGGCTATCTCGGTGTTGACGTTTTCTTTGTATTGAGCGGTTACCTGATCACATGGATTTTGCTCGATCGTTTGCGTCGACTTGGCCGAGTGAATTTCAAAGACTTTTACTTGGCACGCGCACGTCGCTTGTTGCCAGCATTGTTGTTTTTGGCTTTCGGTGTTGCAGTAGGCGTTGCATTGTGGGCACCTGACACGATTCGTCGCTTCTTGAGCGATCTGCCATTTGCGCTTACTGGCACTACCAATTGGCGTTTTATCGCTGAAAATCAGGACTATTTCACCGACATTGGCCGCCCCTCGCTTTTGCAGCACACCTGGTCGTTGGCAATCGAAGCGCAGTTCTACGCAGTGTGGCCACTCGTGGTCACACTTGTTGCGCGTCGTCTTCATATTGATTGGGTCCGTCGCACAGCAATCATTGGTGCGATTGGTTCGTGGTTCGCGTTGTTGTGGGTTGGTAATTCAGCCGGCAGTCCGCTTGATGGTGGGCACATCTACTTTGGAACTGATACACATTCAAGCGGTCTCTTCCTTGGCGCCGCACTCGCAGTGGCGTGGATTCCTCAAAACTTGAAATGGTACGTATCAGAAACCGCAGAGCGTGTTATCAACGGTGTCGGCATCGCGTCACTCCTAGTTTTAATGTGGGCATTCTTTAGCGTCAACGAAATGACTGGCGACTTTTACACTCAAGGTTTCTTTGTCGTTGGAATTGCCACAACACTTTTGGTCGCGACTCTGGTGCATCCAAGTAGTTGGTTGGCAAAACCACTGTCACATCCCGTGGTGCAGTGGATTGGCACCCGTTCGTATGGCATTTACCTTTGGCATTGGATCATCATTCAAGTGTTGCGTCCCGGTCGTGATTTATCGCTCGATGCACCTGCGGTGTATCTGCTGCAAATCACTTTGCTGGCCATCATCACCGAAATCTCTTACCGTTTTATTGAAATGCCAATCCGGCGCGGAATCATCAAGCGTTGGTTGTGGAATGTTCAGCATCAGTCAGCGCGTGCCAAGCGCTACATCGCTGCAGGTGCGACGATTGCAGTCGCAGTGCCGATGCTGTCTGCCGTAACTATTTCTGCAAACGCAGTTGCTTCCAATCCAAATCCAGATTCTGCTGCAGGTTTGATTGTGCAACTCGATCCTGCAAACACTCCAACCAAAGTGCTCGCGCCAGCAATCAGCATTCCACGACCTTCTGCTTCGCCAACTACGCCAGCAACAAGTCGCAAGGTGTATGTATTTGGTGACTCTGTTGTGTTGAGTGCCAAGAATGGTTTCCAAAAAGGTTTTGATCTTGCAGGCTTTGATGCGAAAGTGGGAAGACAAGCTCCTGATTTGCGAACAGTGATTCGCGAATATTCTGCAAAGAGTGCGGGCGACCACGATGTCATTTTCGACATCGGCGTCAATGGCACTTTGCAGCCAAAGCACTTGCGTGTGATCTTGCAATTCCTCAAGCACGTGCCACGCGTCATCATCATCAACACATCAGTTCCGCGCATCTGGCAAGACAACAACAACGCCTTGATCGCCGAGTGGGCAGCGAAGTACCCGAAGTCGGTTCGAGTCGCTGACTGGCTGACGGCTAGCACCGGACACCCTGAGTACTTCGTCAAAGACGGCATTCACCTGACCCCGAAGGGCGTCAAGGCCTACATCGCCTGTGTGCAGAAGGCCTACGCCTCCTTCTCGAAGTAACCCTTCGGCGCGCCGAATCCTTCCTAGTTGACATCCACACGGGGAGAGGCTTTACTTGCCCTTCGAACATTTGTTCGAATACGTCGGGTTGTCTCCCTGAACAAACCGATGTGCGTTGGACCTCCCGCGCACTTCGCGATCTTCGACCCATCGTGAAGTAGGCGGGCCCCACGAAAGTGGGAACGCCCAGCTGCCACCCCCTGTGCAGCTGGGCGTTGTCCGTCGCATGGGGTGATGAGGGTCGCATCACCGGGTCGCTATCAATCACCACTACCTCTGCCAAGGAAGTATGAAGCGACCCGAATTTGTTCCACTTGAAATGATTGATGCTGACGGTATTCCGCAATCTTTTCGTTGGCACGGTCATCGATATGTTGTGCAACGCATTGTGATGCAATGGATCGAGACTGGTCCGTGGTGGCAATCGTTTACGAATGCGTTCTATCAACGCGAATTTGCTGACGTCGATGCGAGTGATGTCACCTGGTATATCTGGCGTATCGAAGCTCAAAGCATGGCGGGCATCGTGGTTGCAGATGTTGCACAACGCTGTTCACTCTTGTCTGCGGCTTCTGAATCGTGGCGACTAGTGCGAGTGATGGACTAATGCGTCCTTTCACTCACTTACATGTTGCTTCTGGCTATTCGCTTCGTTATGGCGCATCGTTTCCAGAAGCTCTCGTCGACCGCGCTGTCGAACAGGGCATGTCGCGATTGGCGTTGACGGATCGCGATGGGCTTTATGGGGCTGTTCGTTTTGTCAATGCATGTGTTGATGCCGGAATTGCGCCGATTGTTGGTGTGGATATCGAAACAGTCGACGAAGAAATCTCGCGTCGCAATCCCATGTTTGGCGGTGCTTTTGTCGACGACCGATTGCCGCGCTGCGTGGTGTTGGCGCATGGCGCCGGTGGCATGACTGCACTCAATCGACTCATCACTGCGCGTCACGAAGTGGGAGTGACTCGTGCTGTGGTGTCACGCGTTGCGGAAATCGCTACAAGCATCAACGGTGCCATCACAGTTTTACTCGGTCCTGATTCAGATTGTGGTCGCGCACTTCTTGCCCACAAGCGTGACCTTGCGCATCACCTCATCGCACAATGGCGAGCAACTGGTGCCAACATTGTGATCGAACTCGTATCGCATCGAACGCGTGAACCGCATATCAGTTCCGCTGCCTTGAGTGGACTCAAACATCATGGCCTCACTCTTTCAAGTGTGGGCGCTGCAAAAATGTGGAAGTTCGCTGACGATCAACAGATTCCTGTGGTGTTGAGCAATGCGGTGCGTTATGTCGAATCGTCGCAAGGCCGCATTGTCGATGTGCTTGATGCAACGCGCCGACTCGTGCCACTTGCAGGTCACAATGTAGATCGAGCAAACAATGAAGGTTTTCTCAAGTCTGCCGATGAGATGTGGCAGGTGGCTCAGGAGATTGCTCGTCATATCGGCTATGACGATTCTGATTGCGAACGATTGTTTGCGAACACAGAAAAGTTGGCCGAAAGTGCCACTCTGGATCCGCAGCTCGATATGGGTATTGGGGCTATTCATGTGCCAGAACTTGATGTGATTTTGCAGCGACAATCGACTACCTCAAACACCGACTGGTCACGACCAGCAGCGCTGCGACGCACGGCGCATGTCATTGCGCAAGAAGCAGTGGTGGCAGATGGGATTCTGCGTTCGCGTTGCGAAGAAACATTACGAACATATGGAGTCGTCACTCACGAGATGCGATCGCGTCTCGAGGCAGAACTCGATGTCATTGCACAACTGGGCTTTGCATCCTTCTTTCTTACAGTTGGCGAAGTGGTAGCTCTGACAAAGGCGCGCGGCATTCGAGTTGCTGCGCGTGGTTCGGGAGCCGGTAGCTATGTCAATCATCTTCTAGGAATTTCAGTGCTCAATCCTTTAGATCACAACCTGATCATGGAGAGATTTCTTTCACCGCGACGCAGTTCTTTGCCAGACATCGATATCGATGTGGAATCTCATCGCAGACTAGAGGTGTACGACGCCATCTTTGAAAGATTCGGCGGAGATCGAGTGGCATGTGTTTCGATGATGGAGACCTATCGAGTTCGGCATGCAATTCGAGACGTCGGTGCGGCTGTGGGATTGCCACCTACCGAAGTGGATGCTTTTGCAAAAGCCTTTCCACATATTCGTGCAAAAGATGCCAAACATGCATTGGCGGAGTTGCCGGAACTTCGACGTTCTGGATTTGGTGCATTGGCGCGCACTGGCAAACTTGATGATTTCCTCAACCTCGTCATGGGGCTCGATGGATTACCACGACATGTTGCGCTGCATCCCTGTGGAGTGTTGTTGAGTGATTCTGCATTGCTCGATCGCACACCAGTGCAAGCAAGTGGTCAGGGCTTTCCGATGTCGCACTACGACAAAGATGATGTCGAAACTTTAGGTTTTCTCAAACTTGATGTGCTGGGCATTCGTATGCAATCTGCAATGTCGCATTCTCTTTCTGAAATCAAACGCACAGAAGATGTTGAGATTGATTTGGATGCTGTTCCTTTCGATGATCAGCCAACTTTTGACTTGATTGCTTCGACGAAAACCTTGGGCTGTTTTCAAATTGAATCTCCAGGGCAGCGTGAGTTGATTGGAAAACTTGCCCCAGAGAATTTCAACGACATCATCATTGATATTTCGCTCTTTCGGCCAGGACCAGTGAAGAGCGACATGATTACGCCGTTTCTCAATGCTCGACATGGATGGAAATCTGCGGAATATCTACATCCTGATCTCGAACCATTCTTGCGCGAAACGTGTGGCGTTGTGGTGTTCCACGAGCAGGTCATCAAGATGGTGTCGGTGTTCAGCGGCTGTTCGTACGCCGAAGCGGATGAAGTGCGTCGTTCTTTGGGGGATTGGGATCGACAACCGAAGATTCGAGCTTGGTTTTATCCAGAAGCACTTAAGCGTGGCTATGACCTTGAGGTGATTGATCAAGTATGGGAAGTGTTGCGAGCTTTTGCATCCTTTGGTTTTTGCAAAGCGCACGCTGGAGCGTTTGCAGTGCCGACATATCAGTCTGCATGGTTGAAAGCTCATCATCCAGCAGCGTTTTATGCCGGAGTTCTCACTCACGATCCTGGAATGTATCCGCGTCGACTCATCCTCGATGATGCTCGACAGTTTGATGTTCCGATTTTGGGATTGGATATCAATCGCAGTCGTGCCGACTATGTAGTCGAACAGTCAGGTGACAAGTTTGGAATTCGCATCTCGCTGACACAGGTCAAAGGAATCAGCGAAGAAGAAGTCGAATCAATTGTGGCGAATCAACCATTCACCGACATCAATGATTTTTGGAATCGCACACAGATTTCTCGCCCAACCCTCGAACGTCTGGTGCTAGCTGGCGGATTTGATTCCTTGTATGGCATCACGACGTCGCACCATCATCGCCGTCATGCAACGACTCGCCGAGACCTCTACGTGCATGCCGCTGAGCTCGACCGCAGCAGTGCGAATGGCGCACATCGTGACGAGTTTTTGTTTGATGCGGCACCGCAATCTCAACCGCTAGCTACGGGATTGCCTGAAATGGATGCGGAGGAGCGACTACAGGCGGAGTTGGAAATCCTTGGAATGGATGTGTCGCAACATGTGATGACGTCGTACGAATCCTTGATGAAGTTTCTGGGTGTGATTCGTTCGGAGAATTTGTTGCAGTGTCGTTCGCGTCAAGAAGTATTGGTGGCGGGTGTGAAAGTCGCTACTCAAACTCCACCGATTCGTAGTGGTAAGCGAGTGATCTTTTTGACGCTGGATGATGCGACGGGTCCGATTGATGCTGCGTTCTTTGAAGATGCGCAGGGTCCTTATGCCAATACGGTGTTTCATTCATGGTTGTTGTTGGTGCGGGGTGTGGTGCGTCGCACTGGTCCGCGTGGCATTTCGGTGAATGCCACTGGTTGTTGGAATTTGCAGGAGGTGTTCACCATTTTTGATGCGGCAGCTCGAACGCCCTTTGGTTTTAATCCGAATGCCGGATTGCAAGCGGTATGGCAGTTGCTCGACGCCGAAGCGGATGTGATTGACGACGAGCCGGAAGAGAATCGCGAAATTGGTCAACGTTCGCGTCGTGGTCGTCAGGCTGGTGGTATGAGTCGCGGTCAACGTGTGTTGGTGCATCCGAGTGGTTATCGACAATCACCGTGGGCAGATGTGGTGCCAGCTGGCGGCGTCCAACCACCAGCAAAGTTGTGGCATAGCAGTCCAGGTTCTGCGGGTTAAGGGCAGGATAGGTACATGAGTCGCAAGCCCATTGAGAAAGACCGCAGCAGGTTGTCTTTCGGCGATGATGATTCTCAAACTCCAATCTTGCATATCGACATGGATGCGTTTTATGCCAGTGTTGAATTAATTGAACGTCCTGATCTCATTGGCAAACAAGTCATCATCGGTTCTACTGGTGGTCGTGGCGTGGTGTTAAGTGCAACATACGAAGCTCGCGCCTTAGGTGTGCACGCAGCGATGCCAATGGGCACTGCGCAACGTTTGGCGCCACATGCGACCATCATCTCGCCACATCACGACAAATATGCAATCGTGAGTGATGGTGTGATGGAAATCTTTCGCGACATCACGCCAGAAGTGGAGCCACTGTCGCTCGATGAAGCCTTTCTCAATGTGAGCGGCGCTGTGCGTCGACTGGGAACGCCGACCACGATTGCCACAATGATTCGTGAACGCGTGTATGCAGAACAAGGAATTACCTGTTCTGTTGGAATTGCCTCCACCAAATTTGTTGCAAAACTCGCATCCACTGCCATCAAACCAGATGGAATGTTGTTGGTGCCGCCAGAGCGAGTGATTGATTTCTTGCATCCATTACCGGTCTCTGCATTGTGGGGAGTAGGGCCGAAAACTGAAGAGCAATTGCATCGATTGGGATTGCGGACTGTCAACGATGTTGCCAATACGCCGCTATCAACTTTGGTCCGAGCTCTCGGTGATGCGATGGGTCATCATTTGCATGATTTGTCGTGGGGTCGCGATGAACGTGATGTTGTCACTGAGGGTGTCGAAAAAAGCATCGGCAACGAAACAACTTTTTCTTACGACACGGATGATCACGAAGAACTGCTCGCACATTTTCTTGAATTATCCGAACAAGTTGCTCGAAGAATGCGACGCAATGGTTTGAAAGGTCACACGGTTGTGGTGAAGTTACGTTTTAGTGATTTCAAAACAATTACGCGTTCCAAAACTTTGCCAGGCCCGGTTGATACTTCACACGAGATTTACGGTTTCGTAAAACAAATTTTTGAAGCCATGAAATTGCAGAGAATTCGGGTGCGTTTGGTGGGCGTTCGCATGGAAGGTTTGATTTCTGCAGACGCCGCAGACGTCACACTTGATTTAGGTCTACCTGAAGTTCGTTGGCGTGACGCAGAGCTCGCAGTGGATCGGGTCAGTGACCGATTTGGGCGAGATGCTGTGAAGCCGGCACGTCTGGTCGAAACCGACACAGAGTGAGACTGGTTTTGCGGGTGACAATCTCTGCCTTGCTGCCTAAACTTCTTGCAAGGGAGGATCACCATGGCGCTGTCAGAACATGAAGAACGCATGCTCAAGGAACTCGAGCGCGCGTTGTATGCCGATGATCCTCGTTTTGCTGGCAATCTTCGCGACGGCTGGTCGCAGGGGATTCGGAGCCCGAAAAGCGCTCTCTTTGCACTCTGCATGGTGGCAGGTTTCGCCGCCATCATTGCTGGCGTGGCCATTCCTTTCACACTTGTCGGCATTCTCGGCTTCGTCATGGTTCTTGGCGGCCTCTACGGCTTGGTGACTGCGATGCGGAAAGTTTCGAACGCTGCAGCTCCGGCAACGTCTACTTCACCGAAGAAAGCACCAAAGGGTGGCTTCCTCGATCGTGCGGACGAGCGTTTCCGCCAGCGCCGTGACGGAAACGGCACCGATATCTAGCCTCAAACGCGAAAGACCCCGCTTCGGCGGGGTCTTTTTTTGTGCTCTTTTCCCTCGATCGTGGGGGAGATGGGGCAAAAAGTGGCTCTTGCGGGAAAAAAGTGGCGGGAAATGGTTGATTGTGGAGCAAAGTGGAGTAATGTCGCCCCCACTTGAGGGTGGGGAAGCCTTCACAGGAGCGAAATGGAGGGCCTATCCGTGTTTTTGGGTACGCACACTCCTCGTCTCGATGACAAAGGTCGTTTGATCCTTCCCGCCAAGTTCCGTGACGCCCTTTCCACCGGAATCGTCGTCACCAAAGGTCAAGAACGTTGCTTGGTTGTATGGCCAACAGCGGTTTTCACCGAGTACTCCGAACATTTGCGTAAAGCAGCGCAAACCAATTCCAACGTTCGTGCGTACACCCGCGTTTTCTTCTCCAGCGCATTTGATGAGCAGCCCGACAAGCAGGGACGCATCACCCTTTCGCCAACGTTGCGTGAATACGCAGGTTTGGAAAAAGAGTGCGTTGTCGTGGGTGCAGATACGCGCATCGAAATTTGGGATGCAGCTGCATGGGAGAACTACCTCACCGCTAACGAGCCTGGCTTTGCCAATCTCGATGGCGAGGTTTTCCCAAGCGCATAACGACTTGCGAGTTGTGGTCTGAGGCCGCACCGGAATCACTTCCCCGATCCCGGACGGCTTCGGACCAGAACTCGCAACTCACAACTTTTATTGAAGGGTCGAACATGATGGTCGCGAATAACAACGCACTTCATGTTCCAGTCATGCTTGAAAGATGTCTCGCCCTTCTCGCTCCAGCAATTTCGCGCGACAACGCGATTTATGTTGATGCCACTCTCGGTCTTGGCGGTCATAGCGAAGCTGTTTTGCAGCGTTTTCCGCAGGTTCGCGTTATTGGCATCGACCGTGACACAAATGCACTCGAACATTCGCGAGAGCGGTTGGCTACGTACGGCGAGCGCGTCACTTTGGTGCACGCTGTTTACGATGAAATTCCACAGATTCTTGCGCGTCTAGGAATTCCCGCTGTTGATGGCATCTTGTTTGATCTTGGTGTTTCTTCTATGCAGCTTGATTTTGCGGAACGCGGCTTTTCATATTCGCAAGATGCGCCACTCGATATGCGAATGAATGCGGAAGATGAACTCACTGCTGCGGACATTCTCAATACGTATTCTGAGTCAGAGCTCGCTCGCATTCTCAACACATACGGTGAAGAACGTTTTGCATCGCGTGTGGCCAAAGCTATTGTGCAAGGACGAGAAGTTGCGCCGTTCACTACGAGTAAACGCCTTGTAGATCTTGTACGTGATGCGATTCCAGCTGCGACTCGACGCACTGGTGGAAATCCTGCGAAACGCACCTTCCAGGCATTGCGTATTGAAGTTAATGCAGAACTTTCAGTTTTGGAACGTGCCATTCCTGCATCGTTAGAAGCCATCAACGTTGGTGGTCGCGTTGTAGTGATGTCGTATCACTCACTTGAAGACCGTTTGGTGAAGCAATTCTTCACGCGCGCAACTGAGGTTGATGTCCCGGCTGATCTTCCTTTCATTCCAGAAGGAATTGCGCCTGACTTCACCTTGCTTACTCGCGGCAGTGAAAAAGCAGATGATTTTGAAAACTCACATAACCCTCGCGCAACCTCTGCCCGCTTGCGCGCCATTGAACGAGTGCGGGTGAGCGCATGAGTTCGATCCTTTCCACACTGCCACGCAGATTAGCCGCGGTCGATGTTCGACCGAGTTTCGAACTTATCCGCGGTTCAGTGCCACCGCTGAGCAAGATGGGATTCACCTCGCTCATTGCTGTAATCCTGGGATTCACGGTTGCGGCGCAAGTGGCTTTACATGTGTTCATGTCACAAGGTGCTTTCACCGAGCAGAACTTGATGTGGGAAGTTCGCACGTCACAGGCGCAGGTACAAAGCCTGCAACAACAGGTGACTGTGATGGGTGCTCCGGCTACTTTGCAAGAGCGCGCTCGCAAACTAGGTATGGTGCCAATGACGACTCCAGTCTTCTTGCGAATTTCTGATTCCAAGATTCTTGGCATTGCAAAACCAGCAATCCAGAGTGCTGCGAAAAAGACCAATGTTCCGACGATGTCGCATACTGACGTGGCCTTGACTGCTGATGGTGCTCATGTGGTTCAGATTGAACAATTGCCAACCGATGACGGGGCAGTGATTGTGAATTCGAAAGCGACCAAATAGTGAGTGCTGCCCGTAAGTCGCGAGTGGCTACAGAACGAGTTGTCGCTCATCGCCTACAAATCCGCAAAAGAGTTGTCGCAAGTGGCCTGAGCTTCTTGGGCATTTTCCTTTTGCTCATCGGCGGACTCGTCTATTTGCAAGTCGCACGAGATCCGAGCAAAGTTCTTGGCAATGTGCCAACATCAATGCAGAAAGTGAAGATTCACGCAGTACGTGGAAATATCACTGACCGCAATGGCGTACTACTTGCAGTGACTGTGGATGCGCGCAATGTTGTCGCAGACCAGACGCTCGTCACTGATCCACGTGGCGAAGCAACAAAGATTGCAAACCTTCTCGATCTCGATGCAGCAACTGTTGCTGAACGACTCACTGGGACTCGACGCTTCATCTACATTGCGAAAAACATCACTCCACAACAGTGGAATCAAATCGATGAACTTTCTTTGCCCGGAGTTTTCAGCGAACGCAGTCAGACTCGCTCGTATCCTGAAGGAACCCTTGGCGCCAACATCCTTGGTTTCGTCAATTCCAGCGGCGTCGGTATGGGTGGATTGGAATTGCAATTCGACGACGTGCTCAAAGGTGTTGACGGTGAACGTTCATATTCGCCAGTAGGTGGCGTCACCACTGCGGATCAAGAAGTTACGCAAGCGATTGACGGCAACCATGTCCAACTCACCATCGATCGCGACATTCAGTTCATCGCACAAGATGCGATTGCCGCGCAGGTGAAAAAGGCGCAAGCGCAAAGCGGAAGCGTTATCGTCCTGAATTCCAAGACTGGTGAAATTTATGCAATGGCGACAGCGCCCACCTTCGATCCCAATGATTTGAAGAATGCAAAGAATTCAAATCTGGGAAATCGCATTCTGACTGACGTTCATGAACCAGGTTCGACCGGAAAAATCATGACTATGGCTGCAGTTCTTGAATCGGGCACCATGACCCCGAATTCAAAACTTAAAGTTCCTGGCACTTTGAAGCGCGCAGATAAAACTTTTAAAGATGCACATAAGCACCCACTCGAAAAGCTGACATTGACAGGCGTTCTTGCAAAGTCATCCAACATCGGTTCGATTCTTGCGTCAGAAACTATTGGCGGAACGAATCTCTTCAACTTCCTCAAGAAGTTTGGCGTAGCGGAAAAAAGTGGTCTTGGTTTTCCTGCGGAATCAGCCGGAATCATTCCTAAGCCGAACACTTCCGCTTGGTCTGCAACAACGGAACCAACACTTGCCTTCGGCCAGGGTTACAGCATGAACATTTTGCAGGCAGCGCAAGTATTCGCGACTATCGCCAACAACGGTGTGCGCATGCCAGCCAAACTTGTGAGCGGCTTTACTGATAGTTCTGGTCGCTTCCAATCTGCCGCAGATTCGCGTACTCCGACACAGGTGGTGTCAGCAGCCACGGCAAAGACTTTGCGCGAGATGATGGAAACCGTGGTGTCTGCAGACGGCACCGCGCCGCTCGCCAAAATCGCTGGATACCGCGTGGCGGGCAAAACTGGTACCGCTCAAGCATTCGATCCGACGTGTCATTGCTACCGTGGTTATGTGTCTTCGTTTATCGGCATGGCACCGGCAGACGC
The DNA here is from genome assembly GCA_041181965.1 of Actinomycetota bacterium. Classification (GTDB taxonomy): domain Bacteria; phylum Actinomycetota; class Actinomycetes; order S36-B12; family UBA5976; genus JAFMIT01. The sequence goes on along the minus strand of JBEGON010000105.1, from coordinate 1,592 downwards.
ACCAGAAATTGTGGTCGCGGTTTGGCTCGTGCAGCCACGTAACGGTTATTACGGCGGAACGCTTGCAGCGCCCGTCTTCAAAACGGTCATGAGTTTCGTACTTCAACAAATGCGCATCCCACCGACAGGAACCACACCACCAAAAATGAAGTTGACGTGGTGAAATGAAGTTTGAACCGCGCGATGTTTCAGTCTCGCTTGATGATGCACTTTCAGTCATCGTCAGCGATGTTCCGCTGACTGGGCTTCGCGTTACGGGCATCACTCATGACAATCGCGCGGTAAAGCCTGGGTTTGTATTCGTCGGCGTTCCTGGATTTTCGGTGCACGGAGCTAAATTCGCCGCATCTGCTGTTGAGGCAGGTGCTGTTGCAATTCTCACGGACGGTGAAGGAGCGCAAACATGTCGGGAACTCAATGTTCCAGTCATCGTTTCTGCGGATCCTCGTTCCGACATGGCGATTCTGGCGCGTGAAATCTATGCAGATGCACAGTCACATCTCTTGTCGGTCGGCATCACCGGAACCAATGGCAAGACCACAACTGCGCACATGATTGCAGCGGTCTTGCGTGAACATGGATTCAATCCGATGTTGCTCGGAACTGTCGGAATTCGTTTTGAAGATGTGTATCTTCCTTCAAGTCGTACAACTCCAGAAGCGACGGATCTGCATGCAATGTTGCTTGCGGCGCAGCAAGCTAGTGCAAAGAGTTTCGTCATGGAAGTTTCTTCCCATGCACTTTCGCTTGGACGAGTTGATGGCGTTGATTTCAACGTTGCCGTCTTCACGGGGTTGAGCCAAGACCATCTTGATTTCCATCACACAATGGACGACTACTTCGAAGCGAAAGCTCAGTTGTTCACCGAATCTCATGCGGAACACGCGGTGATCTGTCTTGATGATGAATGGGGAGTGAAGCTCTCAGGCCTCTGTGACCTGCCAACCTTGACGTATTCCACAACCCGCAAAGCCGATTGGACCGCGGAAAACATTGAGACTGCCAATGACGGTCGAGTTACTTTTGTCGCGCATGGACCAGCAAAGAAGGTTGCTGTCGAAATTCCATTGCCGGGTCGCTTTAATGTGGCAAATGCCCTTGCGGCAATTGCGACTGCGGATTTGCTTGCTCTTTCAGAAGCAACGGCAGCAGCATCGTTGACTCACGTCACAGTGCCCGGCCGTCTCGAACGCATTGAATGCGGACAAAGCTTTGTGGTTTTGGTCGACTATGCACACACACCAGACGCGGTCGCAAAAGCGGTGGCTGTAGCTCGTGAATGTGCTACTGGCAAAGTGATTTCAGTTTTGGGTTGCGGAGGCGATCGTGACTCTGCAAAACGCGAACCAATGGGTGAAGAAGCTGGCAAACTCGCCGACGTGGTCATTGTTACCGATGACAATCCGCGATCAGAAGATCCGACCGCTATCCGCGCTTCAGTTCTCAATGGTGTAGCGCGAACTTCAGCTAAGGCACTGGAAATTGCCCAGCGCGATGCTGCAATTTTGGAAGCAATCACATTGGCACGTGCTGGTGACTGCATCATCATCCTCGGCAAAGGCCATGAGTCAGGACAAGAAGTAGCTGGCGTC
>JBEGON010000104.1:0-10422 GCA_041181965.1 Actinomycetota bacterium | reverse complement strand
TCATGTAGGTCTTCACATCCAATGTTGGAAGTGCCGTGAAGCGTGGCTTCATCGGTTTGCCTGCCAACACGTTGAAGACGCGAACTTTGTCACCTTTGGCATCAGCGCTTGAATTGTTGTGACGATCCATGCGGTAGATGTAGATCGGTTCTTTGAAGTAGTGAATTTGAGCCTCGGTAAGTACATCCATCATTGGAATGATGATGGCGAGGTCGGTGCAGTAGCGCACGAAGGAACCGTCAACGTCTTGCAGGTCGTACTCGGTGATGTTGTCGTAGAGCCAGCGCTTAAATGTGCGGCAATGGGTTCCCATGAATGGTCGAATATTGCGTTCGAGTGCATTGTTCAGCATCATCTTTGAATAGCGACCCTCGTGATTGAGACGACCGTTTTGGTCTTGCCAGTTACCGAGAGTCATATTCAAGCGACGGTTCTTGCGGTAAGCGTCTGTGATCAATGTGAGTGCGTCTTCGCGCAACATGTCATCGAGATCGACCAGGACCACGATGGCTTCGGGATTTTCAATTTCACGAATTGCATAGTGACGAGCGCGTGCCGCACCCACATTTGATTCATGGTGCACAACCTGAAACTTCTGTCCCAAAGCATGCGCGTGAATCAATTCGTTCGTGTTATCGGCAGATGCGTCATCAACGATGGTGCCCGAGAAGGTGATGTCGTCCGCTTGCGCTTTCTGCATCGCCGCCTGGATGGAATCGAGGCATTCATTGACGTAAGCAGCACAGTTCCAGCCGTTGACGACAATGTGGAAATTCATTGGGCCTGAAGGAATTGGTCGTTCATTTGCCCACTTGCGCTTGAGCTCAGGAAGTAGCTGCTCAGCAAACATCGCTTCGTTCGCGTCCATATTTGCTTTGTTGGTTTGGTATAGCCGGCTTTCTTTGGGGGTGTCGATTTCAACAAGCCAATTTTCCGGACGATCAACACAGATGAGAGGTACACCTTCGTTGACCGACTTCTTGCCGATAAAAAGATCCGCATGACCGATGATTGGGAAATCGTCGCGCGTGAATTTGATGACTGATGTGTGGTAGGTGGTGGTTCCGCTACCCATGGTTTCTCCTGGTGTTGGAGAACCCAGTGCTTCCTTGAAATGAAACACAGTGCGATCTGAGAGGTAGTGCGGGTTCAGCGGATTGAACGTCACCGCATGAACGCCGATGATCACTTTGCGCTGATACTGCTCCAGGCGCAAAACGCTACGAGCGATGTAGTCAGTCGGATAGATGATGTCATCGTCAACTGTGGCGATGTAACCCTCAATGTCGTCGAGTTGTGCAAATTTGCCAACTTCTTTGATGTCTCCATATACAGGTAGTGAGGTGTGGACTGTGGGGAAGTCGCTCAACCAAGATGGAATTTCTGTGTATTCATTGAGGTATAACTTGATGCAGTCAGACTGATCCACGAGGGATTTGATGGCAATTTTCAATTGCTCCTCGCGCGGCGGAAATGATGTCAAACCAATGGTGATTGGTTCATTTCCGAAAAACTGGGCCTCTTGTTCTGGTGCACCAGCTTCAAATTTACGGCGACGGAGAGGGAATGGCATGAAGAGATCTTCTTTTGTCGCTGCTTTGTGCCAAATTGAATAATTTTCGAAGTAATTCTTTCGAGCTTCCGAGCGCACATTTTGTGAACCTTCTGCGTCATATGTGTACAACGCACTCACGCCTTTTGAGGTCGTGAGAGAACCTTCACGGAATCGCGCTTTGTGCATCACCTTAGAAACGCGTTCAATTGCGCGCTTACCGTAAATCGATTGCATGCGGTACATGAATTCATCATCAGCACCGAAGCGAACTTGGTCGAAGTAGCCAACTTTCTTGAGAGCTTCGCGAACGATCACCAGAGTGATAGAAGCGTGACGCGGTTTCGCAAGTGGCGTGGTCAAAGTTTCGTCGTAACGCTGCGTCCAGCACATCGAAGCTACGAGACCGCGTTTTGCATTGATGGCTTTGATCTGAGTGATGAGACGTTCTGGTGTTGTTACATCGTCAGCATCGAGGAATCCGACATAAGTTTGAGTTGCGTAGGCAAGTCCGTAGTTGCGCGCAATGAACACGCCCATGTTGCGTGGAAGTTGAATGACGCGAACGTTTGCGAACTTGCGTTCGTACTTTCTAGCAATCTCCAAACTGCCATCGGTACTGCAGTCGTCAATGAGAATGAGCTCGACGTCAACTCCTTCAGATGCGAGAACAGAATCAATCGCATCGCTCAGAAATTCTTTGACGTTATAAAAAGGGAGAATGATGGAAATGCGGGGGTTCTTGCGGTCTTTGAACAGATAGCGGAATGACCGGCGAATGTTGGTGAAATCTGCTCTGAGGATTAATCCAGCAAGGGTTCTACTTTTACGGTAGAGAGTTTTGAGCAGATTTTTCACAATTCGTCCTAACCCGAGAGAGGACGAATTCTAATCTGAGGGTGGGTTGGTTCTATTCCTCTGAGGGTAGGCCGTCGTTAAGTTTCTCTGCAGCAGCCTTCAATTGGTTGTCGCAAACGCTGGCGATTTGTTCGCCAATTTCCCACAGTTTCATCAAGTCGCTGAGCGGCAATTGTGAGTCGTCAAGACCATCAACCACGGTGCTCAACATTGACCGCGCGTCTTCGTAGCTCAGACCGTCGATGTCTTTCTTGGTGAGTTTGAGAATCTTGTCCAGGTCGCTCATTACTTGTCCTCATTCTTGATCTGTTCGGCGCGCGTGGTCACGCTACCGCGATTGAGTCGAATTTGTACTTCATCTCCGACTGAAACTTGTGATGAATCTCGAATAACAGTTCCATCTGTCGCCGTCGCTACTGCATAGCCGCGATTCAGCACTGCAAATGGAGACAGCGCCGAAAGTTGTCCGCGAGATTTGGCAATCAATCCTTGTTCACGTTGCACCCGCAAACGCACCGTTGCGGTCATTTCGGTTTTTTGATGTGCAAGTTCTGCGATGCGAGTAACAATAAGTGCGCGTGGAGAACTCGCACGCAACGTCGCGCGCGCTTGCACCAGCCACTGATTCTGCTGAGTGAACCAGCGATTTCGATTGTCGCGAAGGCGCGATGAACTCCGGTCATACAGAGCGCGCTCCTCGTCAAGAGATGGCACGATTTTGCGTGCGGCATCGGTAGGCGTGGATGCACGCACATCTGCTACTTCGTCGAGTAGTGGACGGTCTGCTTCGTGACCAATTGCGCTCACAACCGGAATGACTGATTTTGCAACCGCGCGAATCAGTCCTTCATCACTCCACGGCAAAAGGTCTTCGAAAGAGCCACCGCCACGGGCAATCACTACAACGTCAACACCTGGAATTTGTTGCAATTCTTCGAGCGCTTTCGCGGCAAGTACAGGTGTTGTGGGAATCTGGAGCGCAATTTCGCGAACCTCGAATGCGATAGCAGGCCAGCGACGACGTGCATTGATGACGACGTCCTTGAATGCGTCGGTGTCGCGGCCGGTGATCAAACCAACTTTGCGTGGCAAGAATGGAAGAGGCTTTTTACGATCAGCGGAGAAAAGACCTTCTGCTTCTAATGTGCGGCGCAACATTTCGAGTCGCGCCAAAAGTTCACCGAGACCAACACTTCGGATGGCGTGCACGCGCAACCGTAAGTTGCCCTTTTTGGTCCACCATTCGACCTGCGCGAAGATTGCAACTCGTGCGCCTTCGACAACTTCAGGGCTCAAGAATTTGTTGTCCATCACAACGTCGAGTGAGCAATCAACATCAGGGTCGCGGAAGACGATGTAACTGGTGCGGCCATATTCCCGGATGCTGACAATTTGGCCTTCAACCCACACTCGTCCGAGGCGGGAGAGATAGTCGCCAAGTTGCGCTGAAATCTCTTGAACCTTGAGCGCAGTTTCCGCTGATGATCCGGGGGTGAGGTCTTCCACGGGGTTATCGCACCACATCTATCTGACATTGCTGGTGAGGCGGGGTCGCGCGCGTCCATTTACGATGGCCTCATGACGACAAAAAAGGTGCTACTTGCTGCTCCGCGTGGATATTGTGCAGGTGTCGAGCGAGCTGTAGTCACAGTCGAGAAAGCTCTCGAACATTACGGTGCACCGATTTACGTTCGTAAAGAAATCGTGCATAACAAATTTGTTGTGGAACAACTTCGTGAGCGTGGCGCAATCTTTGTTCAGGAACTCGACGAAGTTCCGAGTGGCGCAACCGTTGTGTTTAGCGCTCATGGTGTTTCGCCAGCTGTGCATTCCGATGCACAACATCGCGGATTGAAAACGATTGATGCGACTTGTCCACTCGTGACAAAGGTTCACAGCGAAGCAAAACGTTTCGCAGCCGATGGCTACCGCATTGTGTTCATTGGACATGAAGGACACGAAGAAGTTGAAGGAACTATGGGCGAAGCGCCAGACGCCATGTTGCTCGTTGATGGTCCTGAAGCTGCTGACAAGGTAGATCTTGGCGATGATGGCAAAGTTGTGTGGTTGTCGCAGACCACGCTTTCTGTCGATGAAACTATGGAAACGGTCGCGCGCTTGAAGAAGCGGCTTCCAACATTGCAATCACCACCGAGCGATGACATTTGTTATGCCACGCAGAACCGTCAGGCCGCCGTGAAGCGCATCGCGCAGCAATGCGACGTAGTGATCGTGGTTGGCAGTGGCAACTCATCAAATTCCGTGCGACTTGCCGAGGTTGCGGTCGAAGCCGGTGCTTCAGCTTCATACCGCGTTGACGGTGCAGACGAACTTCATGATGAATGGGTAGCGACTGCAACCACTGTCGGACTCACTTCTGGCGCATCCGTGCCAGAAGAGCTGGTCGCAGGTGTTTTGGATTGGTTGGCAGATCGCGGATTTGGCGATGTTGAAGAAGTTGAAGAAGCGAAAGAGTCTTTGATTTTCAGTTTGCCAGCGGAATTGCGCCGCGACATTAAAGCAGCAAACTAAACAGTCTCAATATCGGCATGTGCGCGACGTTCGCGACGTACTTGCTTGTTGTGTTTCACCACGATGCGACGCGCTAGAAACCAACACGCTCCAGTTGTTCCGAGCACTGCCCAGGTGTTTGCCATCAAGACCAAAACGAGTCCGGTAATAAGTCCAATCGGGAATTTGCCGAGCGATTGTCCACTAATTGGTGAGGTCGCCATAGCAACAAATGCAAACACCAGCGGTGGAGCAGTCCATGCCGCCCATGCATTTTTGTATGAAACGCGAAATGCCGACGCGATACTGATCAATGCAAAAGGAATTGTGGTGATGAGTCCAATGCGGTGCTTGAAGAATGCTTCAATCAAGCCGAAGAACAGTGTCACGATGAAAACGTTTCGGTAGATGAAATTAGAACCGAGGCCGTCAGAATCACTTGATTGATTGAATCCAAAGAGCTCGCGATCACGTTCGACGCGTGAAGAGAAACGGCGAGCGCGTTGGGGAACGGCTCGACGCGCACCTGGATGTTCGACTCCCGCGGTTGTATACAAATGACCATCGTGTGGTCGGCGGGGTGAATTCGTCACGGGCACAGCCTAGGCAAGAACCGCCTATTCCTCGATTTCGCCTTCGAGCAGTTCTTCGTCTTGGGCACTCTCTAGCGCTCCCGGGTTTCCACCAACAACGTCTTTAATCGCTTTCTTATTGTCGACTCCGAGAGCCTGCATCTTCTTGATGCCTGGTAGCAGCTGTCGCTGATAACTGCCCTTAAGGTCTTCGAGTGCTTCCACCGCAGTGGTCAAGTTCTTATCCACTTTGTTCAAGTGATTGGTGAACACCGCAAAACGATCCAAAATGTCGAGCGCTGCTTTGCGAATTGCCGCTGCATTTTCGGCAGTGTTTGCCTGAGAGATTCCCAATTTCACTGTGTGCAGCAACCCCATCATGGTTGAAGGTGTTGCGATGACAACGTTTTGCCCGAATACATCGGTCAACATATTGGGTTCGATTTCAAGTGCGGTGTAGTACAAAGATTCAAATGGTAGGAACAACACCGCGAAGTCAGCAGACGAGTCAGACTTGTTTTGGTACTCGCGCTTGCTGAGCTCCTTGACGCGATCTTTCACTGCTTTTGCGTGCGCCTTCATGTATTCAGCGCGTTGTACTTCGTTGTCAGAAGACAGCGCCTGCCAGTATGCATCGAATGGGAATTTCGAGTCGATGTACACCGTGCCTGAATTAGGAAGTTTCACAATAAAGTCTGGGCGACCGCGATTGACTTCATTGTCACCAACTGCTTGTGGGAAATAGTGAACGCCACGTTCCATACCGGCGTATTCGAAGAGACGCTCGAGTTGCATTTCACCCCAACGTCCGCGACTTGCAGACGAAGTAAGTGCGCCAACGAGCTGACGTTGAGTTACCTGAAGTTCGGTGGCTTGCTTATTCATATTGTCGATCTGCTCGCGCAACGAAACATTGGCGTTGGACTGGCGCCGTTCAGCTTCGACTGCATCCGCACCGAGTTTGGTCACGGCATCGCGCATCGGCTTGAGCATCTGATCGAGAGTCTCGCGATTTGATTTGAATTGCTCGAGATTGGTTTTTTCATTGGTCAACAAATTCACTTGACCTTGCAACTCATTGGCACGAGCGCGTTCGGCGGAGATCTCTTGTTCTTTGCCGAGTTTGCCGAAAGCAAAACCTGCTCCGAGGGCAATGGCGGCTACGAGTACGAGGGCAATAATCGATGAGGTTTCCATGGGGTGAAGTGTGGCGGCTGACCCTGACATTGCCGACTACGCTCCGCCCACGTGGGTCTAACTATTGGCATCGTGGGACTTCCTAACGTCGGAAAATCAACCCTCTTCAATGCTCTAACCAAGAATGACGTTCTCGCTGCGAACTATCCGTTCGCCACTATCGAACCGAACACCGGTGTGGTGGGCGTTCCAGATAAGCGCCTCGACGTTTTAGCCAAGATTTTCGGAAGCGAACGCATCCTTCCTGCGACTGTCACCTTCGTTGATATCGCTGGCATTGTTAAAGGCGCATCTGAAGGTGCGGGCATGGGAAATAAGTTCCTCGCCAACATCCGCGAATCTGAAGCCATCTGCCAAGTAATTCGCGCATTCAACGATCCTGATGTTGTGCATGTTGATGGTCGCGTGAGTCCCAAAGATGACATCGAAACGATCAACGTTGAACTGATCATGGCGGATTTGCAGACATTGGAAAAAGCTGTTCCTCGACTTCAAAAAGAAGCCAAAGGCAATAAAGAAAAAACTGCGACTCTTGATGCAGCGGCAGAGGCTAAAGAATTTCTTGATCGCGGCATCACCATTTTCGCATCAGGTATGGATGCAACTCCGCTCAAGGAACTGTTCTTGATGACGGCAAAGCCATTCATCTATGTCTTCAACGTTGATGAAGCCGAGCTCTCCGACGAAAAGTTCAAAGATGAAATGCGCGCACTTGTTGCACCTGCAGAAGCAGTCTTCTTGAATGCCAAACTTGAAGCAGAACTTGCTGAACTTGATGAAGATGAAGCACTAGAACTGTTGCAATCAGTGGGGCAGCAGGAGAGCGGCCTTGCGATTTTGGCGCGCGTCGGTTTCGACACTCTCGGTTTGCAGACGTATCTCACCGCTGGACCAAAAGAAGCTCGTGCATGGACTATCAATAAAGGTGCTACTGCTCCGGAAGCTGCTGGCGTAATTCACACTGATTTCCAAAAGGGATTCATCAAAGCTGAAATTGTTTCATTCGCAGACCTCGTTGCATGTGGTTCAGTTGCTGAGGCTCGCGCTAAAGGTAAGGCGCGCATGGAAGGCAAGGACTACGTCATGGTCGATGGAGATGTCGTTGAATTTAGGTTCAACGTCTAGCTCGTGATCAACGCGCAATTCAGAGCCAAAGTCTGGTACTGGCGAGGCCCGTCACCGTTTTACTTTGTCTCGACTCCTGCTGAGGTCAGCACGGACATCTATGCAATTGCTTCGCATTTTTCTTATGGTTGGGGTGCGATTCCTGCCGTCATCACTATTGGCGATACTGAATTTTCAACGTCGATCTTTCCGCGAAATGGCGAATACATCGTGCCGCTAAAAAAGGCGGTACGTCAAAAAGAAAATATCGATGTGGATGACGAGATTGCCATTCACATCGATATTTCGCGACCTCACTCTTTTTAGTACGCAACCGCGCCTTTAGAGAAGTTAGCGATGGGGCCTCTGAAGGCCGAGAGATCGATTTGCGAACTATCTACTGCGATTTCTTGGGCTATAGAACCTTCCGGCGAGTCTGACGTTCCTTTGAAATAGCCAGTGATGTCATATGCAGGAATCCAAAGCTGATTTCCCTTGTCGTCATTCACCAAGATCATCGAAACTTTGAGTGACTTCACTACGACCTCAGTTGCCGTAGGGTTCCACGTAGCGAGCCCAGGATCTGAAACATAAGTGCCATCGGATGCTGATGGCTGCGGAGTTTGTTTTTCTCGCTGTTCCTTGTACTCGGCAATTGCTTTCGATGTTGCATCATTCGCGCGAGTCAACACGACTTCTGGGCTCGCGATCTTGTAATTTCCGAGCACACGAATATCTTGCAAAGATCCCCAAGCAGCAAATAGTTCACCGTTATCTGCAAAAGTGAATGAAATCGAAATTGGCGCTGCAATCTCATCAACATAGAGCTGCGCGGTAACAGCAACATTCGCATCGAAGTAGGTGTCGGAGGTTTGTGCTTGGTTGATTTCTGTCGTCCATCGCCAATCCCCACTAGTTGCCAAACCCCATGATGCAGCCAAAGATTTTGCTTTTGCAAGCGCGGCTGATTTCGACAAAAGATTCGAAGGAATGCGCACTTCACATGCCGTTGACACTGAAGTTCCGTCGCTAGATTTTGAATCAGTGCAGATTTGCGAATCTAGTTTGGGGTTGTAGTAACTCCAGCCGGCCCAAGGACCGTTGTAGATGTAAACCGATGCAACGCCACTCACGTAGTTGCCATCTTTGTCTGGTTCGTTAGTCCACCAGACATTTCCATCTTCTGAATGCCGTGTGACATTGTCGACTCCGAGTGCATCGATAATGTCATTGACACGGTTTTCTAGGTTGTCGATTTCTACAATCTTGTACGCAGTGTGAAGTGCACCAAAAGGATTGTTGAGAGTCGATGCATCAAAAATGTAGTGATTCAAACCGCCTGGGAACATCGCTTGATCCGCGGTAACCATTGACGAGCTTGCGTTGCCAGCCACTTTCATCGCGGTATCACCCGAAGCAGATTTGTAGGCTCCGAGAGAAATGTATGGAGCGTCGCTGGTGGTCGGGGCGGACAGGCTGGATGGAATTGCGATTGCCAGTGCCGCAACAGCTGCAGCGCTGGTCAAGATTGCTTTCCTGCTAACTGGTGTGCGCAATCTCGGGGCGGGAGCTGACGTTGCGTGTGCAACCAGCTCTGCACGCTGATTGTCCGACAAAGGTGCGAGATTTTTAGCCGCATCCTGCGTTGCAAACTGATTTTCGAATTCTTCTAGATTCATAGTTCACCTCTTCTGATTGTGAAGTGTGTTTGCGGACTAGTTTCTTTCCGTCAAAATTTCAGTGATTTTGGTTCGAGCTTTGAAAAGGCGCAGTGATGCAGCGTTTGCTGAGATTCCAAGAACTTCTGCGATTTCGGCGGGTTTGAGACCTTCCCACACCGTGAGTGCGAAGACTTCTTTTTCTGCGGGCGTGAGTGCGGCAAATCCGCGACGGAGATCTTCGTCAGCAAGCACAATGTGCTCCGTTGATGCAACAGCAATATCCATCTCGGAGACACCCCACTGACGTCGCGCAACTGTCTTGCGAATGTGGTTCGCAAGCGTGAGACGTGCAATCTGAAGCAGCCACGCACGCATTACATCGGGCTGTTCCAGCGCTGGTGCCGCTGATCGTTTCGACCACGCTACGGCCCACACGTCTGCTGCGATGTCATCGACGTTACTGACGCCAACGTCGAGTCCAGTTCCGCGACGAAAAATATAAGCGCGCACAACATCTGCGTAAGTGCTTACGACAGTCGTGAACTCCTCCGGAGTCATCGCTTCCTCGAATCTGTATGTCTCTATATCAAGTAGTGTGTCACTCGTTCACATTCTTTCTGAGGGGGCGCGCAATGACAGAGAATCGCCAAGATCATGTTGCGGCTGCGGTTATCTATCGGCACATGCCCAAGGGCTGGGAAATTCTCAGTGCCCGACGGACCGAACCTGAAGCACTGCGAGGTGGCTGGGAATTGCCGGGTGGTCGCGTAGATGACACCGATGAGGACTCTGCGGCCGCGGCAATTCGTGAAGTGCAAGAGGAACTCGGTTGCGATGTGACGATCACTGAAAAATTAGTCGGACCATTGAGTGACGGCTCGTGGCCACTCGCTCACAACAAACGTATCGATGTTTTCCTCTGCACGATTAAGAATGGTGATCCTTACATTCGCGAGCAACACGATGC
>JBEGON010000103.1:0-10474 GCA_041181965.1 Actinomycetota bacterium | reverse complement strand
AGTGCTCTAGCGCGGTCCACACACAAGAAAACCCCCCGGCCTTTCGGCGTCGGAGGGTGCGCGCAGTGAACGCTTAGCAGACGCTGCGCGCTAAATCACTACTACGAGGTTGTTGGTCACGGGCGGGAGCGTAACTGCCTCCCGCCCGTTTGTCACTAGTTGAGACGATATTTCAGCATGTGAAACGGCTCTCAGCCCTGACTGACCGACTTCTTGGCTGCCGCCACGACGGCACTCAGTTCTGGGAACCGAGCGAGGATGAGGTCATCTTCCGAAACCGCTGGGGCATCGACGATTGCCCAACCAGTCTGAGCGACTAACTGATCGATTGAATCGAGAGATGGAGCTGCATTTGGAGCGAAGATAACTGTCTCAAGAATGCCTGGTGTCGCCACATCGATCACGACGGTGTTCCATCCCTCACCTTCGACTGTCTGCGACCACTGCGTGCCCTCGTCATCGAGTTGCACCAACGGATATGAATTCGCCTTGACTGCATCCATGCGATTCCAGATATCAATTGCAGCGAGACGCTGTGCAGGTGATGCCACTTCGCTGTAAATCACTTGGCTCACTGCATTCAACAGCCATGTGTCGCGATCATTGTCGGCCTTAGCAAGACGTGACTGCTTTGCTTGACGCACGAGTTCTGCATACAAGTTTTGAACAGTCTCTTCAAAATTCTTCGTTGGCTCTGGCAACGTCGCAATCCATGGCGCACCAAAGAAAGATTCACCGATCGAACTTGCGGGCGGTGGCGTATCTGCAAATGGATTGCCAGTGTTGTCGCCGGTGTAACGAATGCGACCAGCTGCATCGAGGAAGGTTCCTTCTGCTGGACGAACGACTTTGCCATTCGCGTCACGCACTTCATATTCGGTGTACATCCACTCGCCACTCGAAATAGCAATGTGTGAATTCGCGTATTCAAAGAACTGTGGTTCATCCGCTGCGGTAGCTGCGGCGAGTGCGAATGGTTTCCACGTTGAAACTTCAGTAGCTGGACCACCAGAAACAATGTTTGCCGCAAAAGCCAGTGCAGCCACGGCTGCCGCTGTGGCGAAACTAAACATCCAGCGACGATTTCGATTCTTGATCGTGCGCACTCGGTCGCTCTTCAGCTCAAGTCGTGCGAACGGAATCTGCAGTACTTCAACATTCACCGATGGCTTGGCATCGATGAGCAATTGCTCTAATTTCATTTTCTCCCCCGTTTTGGTTTTACCCTTGTTGCGTCAATTTGTTCTTCCACAAAATCTGCATCGATTTCTTGCAAGATTTTCTCGGCTCGCTTCTTTGCGCGATGCAATTTCACACGAGCATTTACTTCTGTTAATCCCAACACTTCGGCAATTGCCGCATTGTCAAGAACATCCCAAGCAGACAGAATCAGAATTTCTGCATCTACTGGCGACAACTGCTTGAGAACTTGGTTAAGCAATCGCGAGCTGTGCTCACGATGGACATAACGCTCTTCGCCGTCAGCGAGGATGAACTCCGGACTTTCGATGAATTCAGAGATTTCGAAAGTTGCACGTTCTTGTGCTCTCCAGTGACGTCGCACGTGATTGCGGGCAATCGCCAAAAGGAATGGAAGTTCAGGTGGGTCGATCTCGTCCCGTTGCTGCCACGCTGATTCAAATGTGGCGGCAACGATGTCTTGCACCGCTTCTTCATCTCGAACGCGGTGGGCGACGAAACGAACAACAGAGATTTGGTTTGAGGAGAAGATCCCCTCAAACCAAACTTCGTTGCGATCGCTCATAGATCAAGACCAAACTCAAGAGCACCCTTGGCTCAAGGTGAGGTCATCGTATTGGCGCAGGTGGTCACACTGAGCAAATACCAGAAATCTGCTTTGTCGTTCATATTTGCGTTGTAACTCACCGAACTGTTTGCGGCCAATGAATACAACAACGTGCTGTTGTTGTAAATGCACAAACGCTTGCTGGTGTTGTTGATTGCAGATGTCATCTGGTCGACAAGATTGCCGCTGTAACCAGCAGGCGAACCAAAGTTGTCGGCGGTGTAGGACGCTGAGTACTGCAAGATCCATCCGGAATCTGTGTAACTGCTGCCATTCCAGCCATTGAAGCTGGCGTTTTCATAGAAGCAATAACTGCTCGACGCACAGGGTGCTGTGACCGCATTAGCGGCCGCAGCCCCACCGAACATCAAAGCCAGAGTGATGGCTGTTGTGGAAATAACTCTTTTCACAAAACCCCTGCCTTCGTGAACGTGAATTGGTGGGGCAAGTGTGGAACAGATCGCCCGCAAAAAAACCAAAAGTCGAGGATTTGTTGGTGTAACAAACCATCGACTTTGTGGCTGAGTTGTGGGTTAGTCGCAGACAGCACCGTTAGATGCTGAGCCGACCAACTTGGCGTACTTGTGAAGCACACCGCTGGTATAGCGAGGAGGAAGTGGTGTCCAACCTTGCTTGCGCTTAGCGAGTTCTGCATCATCGACAAGCAGATCAAGTTTGCGACCTGGAATATCAATGCGGACCTTGTCGCCGTTTTGCACGAATGCAATCGGACCACCGTCAGCAGCTTCAGGTGCCACGTGACCAACACAAAGGCCGGTCGTGCCACCAGAGAAACGACCATCAGTGATGAGCAAAACATCTTTGCCGAGTCCTGCACCCTTGATAGCACCAGTGATCATGAGCATTTCTCGCATACCCGGACCACCTTTTGGTCCTTCGTAGCGAATGATGACAACGTCACCCTTTTGGATGTCGCCATTCTCAAGTGCATCCATTGCAGAACGTTCGCGATCGAAAACCTTTGCAGGACCTTCGAACACATCGACAGGAATACCAGCGTTCTTAACGACCGCACCATCAGCAGCGAGTGAACCACCTAGAACAGTGATGCCACCGGTAGTGAAAATTGCCTTATCAATCGCATGCAAAATCTGACCATCAGGATCTGGCGAATCAATCTCTGCAAGATTTTCCGCAACCGTTTTGCCAGTAACTGTGAGGCAGTCACCGTTGAGCAAACCTGCATCGAGCAATGCGCGCATGACGACGGGAACACCGCCGACCTTGTCGACGTCGCTCATGACGTAACGGCCGAAAGGCTTCACATCTGCAAGCAAAGGAACTTTTGCACCGATGCGATGGAAATCATCGAGAGCAAGTTCAACTTTTGCTTCATGTGCAATAGCGAGTAAGTGAAGAACTGCGTTTGTTGAACCACCGAAAGCCATGACAACTGCAATGGCGTTTTCGAGAGACTGTTTGGTGATGATGTCACGCGTAGTAATACCGCGACGAATCAATTCAACAACAGCTTCACCAGAAGCTTTTGCAAAACCGTCGCGACGACGATCAACAGATGGTGGTGCAGCACTTCCTGGAAGTGACATACCCATCGCTTCTGCAGCAGATGCCATGGTGTTTGCGGTGTACATACCGCCACACGCACCTTCACCTGGGCAGATAGCGCGTTCGATTGCATCAACATCTTCACGCGACATCAGACCACGCGCACAAGCACCAACAGCTTCGAAAGCATCGATGATGGTGACATCGCGATTCGTGCCATCAGACAACACAACGTTGCCAGGAAGAATCGAACCGGCATAAACAAAAACGCTCGCCACATCGATACGTGCAGCTGACATCAACATGCCTGGAAGTGACTTGTCACAACCAGCAAAGTTGACCATGCCATCAAGACGTTCTGCCTGCATCACTGCTTCGACAGAGTCAGCGATGATTTCGCGACTCACCAAAGAGAAGTGCATACCTTCGTGGCCCATAGAGATGCCGTCAGAAACCGAAATGGTTCCGAACTGCATTGGGAAACCGCCAGCAGCAAACACACCTTCTTTTGCCGCCTTCGCCAAACGATCCAACGACAAGTTGCAAGGAGTGATTTCATTCCACGACGACGCGATACCGATTTGTGGTTTTACCCAATCCTCATCGCCCATGCCGACAGCGCGGAGCATGCCGCGGGCTGCAGTGCGTTCGAGACCATCAGTAACTTCGTGGCTGCGGGGTTTCATATTTGGCATGGCGGAATTCTAGGCAACCTAGAATCGCTCCGTCCCAGTAGTGAATGCGAGCTGACATGGCTAAGGAACCGACACCTCTTGTCGATGCCGTGCGCGCGGCTCGCACTGCAGAGCGTCAACCGCTGCAGATTCCTGGACATAAAGGCCGCTATTCATCGGCGGATAGTGATGCGATTGGTGCAGACCTCCTGCACGACTTGATCCGCGATGACGTTTCGCTGCAAGGTGGCGCGGATGACAACTATTACTCCAATGGATTCTTGACCGCTGCCGAAGCGCTCTATGCATCTGCGATTGGTGCGGCTCACACCCGCTTCTTGGTAGGTGGCTCATCGCAAGGAAACATCGCTGCAATGCTCACAATTGCAGGTGATGGTTCGCGTATCGCAGTGGATCGCACAAGTCATCGAAGTGCGCTCGCTGGATTGGTGTTGAGTGGTGCATCTCCGACCTGGATTTATCCGGACATCCATCCTGAATTCGGAATTCCGATTGGAATTTCATCTCTTGATTCACTGACACATGAATCTGCAGTTTTTCTGACATCACCTGCTTATGTAGGCACCATCACAGATCTGGAGCCGCTCATCACTTCGGCGCATGCGGCCATTCGTCTCGTCGCAGTTGATCAAGCGTGGGGTGCACATCTCGACTTTGGCGTTGCAGGAATTCGCAGCGCTTTGCAGTGTGGTGCAGATGTTGTGGTGACGTCGATTCACAAAGCGCTTCTTGGCTATTCGCAGACGGCAACAATTTCGATGAGCAGTCGCGCGATTGATGCAGCGCGACTGGATCGGTCAGTCGACACGACCGCCACTACCTCTCCATCAGCAACCTTGCTAGCGAGCATCGACGCCACACGTGCTGCCATGCAACGCGACGGCAAAGCAGCAATCGAACGCGCGATGACCGCTGCAGAAGAGATGCGAAAAGTATTGCGGGTAGTCGCAGGTGCCGTAGTTCTCGATGAAACGACAACTGGCGTCACTGTCGATCCACTCAAAGTGACATTGTGGTTGCCGCGGACTGGACTCACTGGCACTGAAATCGCTGCGATGTTGTGGAATGAAGGTCACGGGGTTGAGACTGCCGACAGCGACACCATCGTGATGACAGTTTCGGTGGCAGATGACAGCAAGACTGTGGTTGCAATTGCCGAAAAAGTTGCGCGCTTTATTGAGTCTCAACGCAGAGCGGCTCGCGAACCAATGCCGAGCGCTGTGTGGCATGTGAAACCAGATGTTGCAATGACTCCGCGAGCCGCATATTTCGCAGCTCGTCGTCGCATTGCACTCAAGGATGCAGCCGGCCAGATCAGCGCCGAACAGTTCTGCCCTTATCCCCCAGGCGTGCCGCTACTCGGTCCTGGCGAGCGCGTCACACAAGAAGTGATTGAAGCAATTGCCATCGCTGGAAAATCTGGACGTGTGGCATATTGCAGCGATTCATCACTCCAAACGATTGAAGTCGTAGCACAATAAAGACGTGAAGAAATTCGGACTTGCATTGTGCGCATTTGCGCTCGTTGCGTGTGGTTCACAGGCTGCGCCGAGCATTTCTCCGTCAAATACTTCGACCAACGACATCGATCCGATGCCTACTGGTAGCGCGCTCACAGAATTCACTGTCCCCGAACTTGGCATCACACTTTTGGTGCCAAAGAGCAACGCAAACGCACTCTCCACAATGAGTTACGACAAACAAGCCATCAGTGATTTGAAAGATCAAACAGGATGCACTGATGCTGTGATGGTTTCTTTCACCAGCGCTGCAGGAATTGTCTATCCACTTGGTGCGATCTACACGTGCGCGAATGGCATCACGCTCTCCGGCACAAACGTTTTCACCAAAAACAACGAGCGCATCATTTTTGCACCTGCCGCAGAAAAGCCAGTAGGCCTCGGAGTTCTTGAATCCGAGACCTACGACAACATGTTGGAATCTTTTAATTCACCGAATCGTTATTCGGCTAATTAGCTTTCTGAAACTCCAAGTTTTTCAAACAACAATGCGCGAACCTTCGCAGCATCTGCTTGACCTTTGGTGGTCTTCATAACAGCACCAACGATGGCACCGGCAGCCTGAACTTTGCCTTCGCGAATCTTGTCTGCAACATCTGGATTTGCAGCGAGTGCTTCGTCAATTGCAGCAAGCAATGGACCGTCATCGGAAACCAAAACAAGGCCACGACCTGCAACTACCGCGTCAGGATCACCTTCACCAGCGACAACACCTTCGATGACAGAACGTGCGAGCTTGTCATTCAAAGTGCCTGCAGCGATAAGCGCTTCGACGCGTGCGATGTCCTTTGGAGTAATAGCAAGGTCGCCGAGTTCGACAGACTTTTCGTTTGCGATACGAGCAAGTTCACCGAGCCACCACTTGCGCGCAGCAGCGTGATCTGCACCCGCATCAATGGTCGCAATCACAAGATCGAGTGCACCTGCGTTGATGACAGATGACATATCGTGATCTGAGATGCCCCAATCCTTTTGCAGACGTGCGCGACGAACTGCTGGATTCTCTGGCAAGGTCGCGCGAAGTTCTTCAACCCATTCGCGAGAAGGTGCGACTGGAACCAAATCTGGTTCTGGGAAGTAGCGGTAATCCTCTGCCTCTTCCTTCGAGCGACCAGAAGTTGTGGTGCCAGTGTCTTCATGCCAGTGACGGGTTTCCTGCTTGATGGTTCCGCCATCTTCGAGCAATGCACCTTGACGAGTAATTTCGTAACGCACAGCACCTTCGACAGAACGCAGAGAGTTGACGTTCTTGGTTTCGGTGCGAGTACCGAACTTGGCATCAACGCCACGACGCAAAGACAAGTTCACATCGCAACGCAATGAACCTTGTTCCATGCGAACGTCAGAAACTTCCAACGCACGCAACAAATCACGCAAAGCTGCAACGTATGCGCGTGCAACTTCAGGCGCGTACTTGCCAGCACCTTCGATTGGCTTGGTCACGATTTCGATGAGTGGAATACCTGCGCGGTTGTAATCGAGCAAGGAGTAATCCGCACCGTGAATACGACCGGTTGATCCACCTTGGTGAGTGGCTTTGCCGGTGTCTTCTTCCATGTGTGCGCGCTCGATACCGATGCGGAAAGTTTTCATTCCTTCATCAGTTTGCACATCAACATCGAGGTAACCGTCGAAACAAATCGGTTCGTCATATTGCGACGTCTGGAAGTTCTTCGGCATATCTGGATAGAAGTAATTCTTACGTGCGAATCGGCACCATTCAGCTACCTTGCAATTGAGTGCAAGACCGATGCGAATTGCTGACTCAACCGCTTTGCCATTAACAACAGGCAATGCGCCAGGAAGACCGAGACACACTGGGCACACGTGAGTATTTGGGTCGCCACCGAAATCAGTACGGCAGCTGCAGAACATTTTTGAATTGGTGTTCAACTCAACGTGAACTTCGAGACCCATCACTGGATCGAAGATTGCGAGAGCGTCGTCGTATGCGAGAACTGGTTCTACTTTTGCGCTCACAGTGCTTGCACCTCCTCAATCAAGAGGTGACCCCACTTGTCGAGCAGAGCACCTTCGACCGCTGCACCAACGTTGTACAAACGATCATCACCCATGACCGGAGCCATGATCTGCAAACCGACTGGCAAACCATCTTCTGGTGCCAATCCGATTGGCAATGACATCGCAGCATTACCTGCAAGGTTCACAGGGATCGTGCAAATGTCGTTGAGGTACATCGCGAGTGGATCATCAACCTTGTCGCCAATCTTGAAAGCAGTGGTTGGAGCAGTTGGAGAAATCAACACATCAACTTGGTTGAAAGCAGCAGCGAAATCTTGCGAAATCAAAGTGCGAACTTTCTGAGCCGATCCGTAGTACGCGTCGTAGTACCCACTCGAAAGTGCGTACGTACCGAGCATTATGCGGCGTTTTACTTCTGCACCAAAACCCTTTTCGCGCGTGAGCGACATGATGTCTTCGACAGCAAGTTCGCCTGTATCGCCAACGCGAAGACCGAAACGCATGCCATCAAACTTCGCGAGGTTGGAAGAACATTCGCTTGGAAGGATCAAGTAATACGCACCGAGTGCATATTCGAATGATGGGCACGAAACTTCAACAACTTCGGCGCCGAGTGACGTCAGCAATTCCACTGATTCATGGAAACGCTGCAAAACGCCTGCCTGGTAACCATCACCTTGAAGTTCTTTGACCAAACCAATCTTCATACCTTTGACGTCTGCGCGCTTTGCAGCCGCAACAACATCAGGAACTGGTTGATTGATAGAGGTCGAATCCTTTGGATCATGACCAGCGATGGCTTCGTGCAAAAGCGCTGTATCCAAAACCGTGCGCGCACATGGACCAGCCTGATCAAGAGAGGATGCAAGTGCGACCAAACCGAAGCGTGACACCGCACCATACGTTGGCTTCACACCAACAGTTCCGGTGACAGCTGCAGGTTGGCGAATCGAACCGCCAGTGTCCGTACCGATTGCGAGTGGAGCTTCGAAAGCTGCAAGTGCTGCAGATGAACCGCCGCCAGAACCGCCAGGAATGCGTTCGAGATCCCACGGATTGTGGGTTGGACCGTATGCAGAGTGTTCTGTTGAAGAACCCATGGCAAATTCATCCATGTTTGTCTTACCAAGAATGACGATGTCGTTAGCTCGCAAACGTTCAACGACTGTTGCGTCGTATGGCGGACGCCAACCTTCAAGCATCTTGCTACCGCAGGTCGTCGGCTGACCCTTCATTGCAAGAACATCTTTGAGAGCGAGTGGAACGCCGGCGAGTGGGCCGAGCTTCTCCCCTGCTTTTACTTTTGCATCGACAGCGGCAGCGGCAGCAAGTGCGCCCGCATTGTCAACATGCAAGAACGCATGCACACGTTCGTCAACCGCAGCAATGCGATCGAGATGCGCTTGTGCAACTTCAACAGCAGAAACTTGTCCGCTTGCAATCGCTGCGGCAGTTTCAGCAGCGGTGTTGTGAATCAATTCTTTGCTCATGACTCATCCAAAATTCGTGGCACGCGGAAACGCTCATCTTCCTTGGCTGGAGCTCCAGACAACGCTTCTTCGTTGGTGAGGCCTGGCTTGGCAACATCTTCACGAAAAATGTTGGTCAATGGGATGGGATGAGAAGTTGGTGCAATGTCTCCTGAGACCGCCTCACTGACGCGAGCCACGGCACCGATAATCACATCGAGCTGGGCTGCGTAGTGGTCGAGCTCGTCTGGAGTGAGCGCCAAGCGCGCCAATTTGGCGAGGTGGGCGACATCTTCACGAGTAATAGCCGACATGGGCGGAAGTGTAGGCGGAGCGTGTTTCGGCGAAATTAACGCGCAACGGAGCGTGCGGCCTCGGGTCCTTGCTCCAGAAGCACGAGGAAACCATCCCGATCGAGGATGGGCCGCCCGAGTTCTTCAGCCTTCGACGCCTTGGAACCTGCGTTCTCGCCGATCACCACAAAGTCTGTGACTTTGGAAACCGAACTTGCTGCTTTGCCGCCGCGTGATGTCACAGCTTCCTGGGCAGAATCGCGAGTGAAACCATCGATAGAACCGGTGATGACAATGGTGAGACCAGCAAGAGTTTGCGGACCGGTTTCGACAACTTCTTCGACGAGCACAACACCGGCTTTGGTCCAGGCTTCAACAATCTCGCGATGCCAATCAACAGTGAACCATTCGATGATCGAATCAGCAATCACTTGGCCGACACCATCGACACTCGCAAGTTGCTCCACGGAAGCAGTTCGAATTGCGTCGAGAGATTTGAATTCACGCGCCAGAGCTTGCGCAGCGGTTGGACCAACATGACGAATCGATAGCGCACACAGATAGCGCCAAAGATTTCGCTGTTTTGCTTCTTGCAACGATGACAACATGCGAAGTGCATTTGCATTGAGTTCTCGAGTGCCATCTTTCTTTTGTTTGGTGAAAAATTCGCTGTTAGCCAAATCGGTTTCAACGAGCGAGAAAAGCTGCGCTTCGTTGTCGATGATGTCATCAGTGAGCAGTGCAAAAGCTGCCTGTTCACCGAGGTTTTCGATATCAAGCACTGCGCGACTTGCAAGATAGATGATGCGTTCGCGCAACTGCGCTGGGCAACTCTTGGCATTCGGACAACGCAAATCAACATCGCCAGACTTCTGTGCGCTGAGTGGCGAACCGCATTCCGGGCACTTCTTTGGCATCACAAACTTTCGTTCGCTGCCATCGCGAAGATCTACTACTGGTCCAACGATTTCTGGAATCACATCGCCGGCTTTTCGAAGTACGACGGTGTCACCAATCAGCACACCTTTACGCGCTACTTCTTCTTGGTTGTGCAAGGTGGCCATTTCGACGACAGAACCTGCAACTCGCACAGGTTCCATGTGTCCGAACGGAGTGGCACGACCAGTGCGGCCAACACTGACACGAATATCGAGCAACTTTGTCGTCACTTCTTCTGGTG
>JBEGON010000102.1:0-2854 GCA_041181965.1 Actinomycetota bacterium | reverse complement strand
AACCTTCAGGAATTGCATTGACCAAGTTTCCAACTGGAATATCCGCAGCCTTGATTGGCAAACCAGAAACGTCACTTACCAAACGAACGCCTGCTCGCCATACGGTGTGGAACTTCTTGTCCGCAGGGGATGGGCCGAGATCGCGCAGCATGACGATTGCTGGGATTGGCAAAAGGGCCATCGCACCAAGCAATGTGCGACGCACGATGCGGTGTTTCAAGAAGCCAGAATCTGCAACGCCCGCAGTGAAAGTTTCTTTGAGAGCTGCTTTGTCTTCGTCTGAACTTGCGAATTCGTGGCGTTCTTCAACAACTTCAACATCGGGCATGAGTTTGCGTGCCCAGTGAATAGCACCTGTGCCAATCATCAACACAGCAACTGCAAGGCAACCACCAAGAGCTAAGTTGAGCGCCGAGATAGTGCCAACGACTGGCAAGCCGATGTACACACTTTTGTCGATGGCAACGTAGGAAACGATGAAACCGATTGTTGCGAGCGCACTTAACGCAAACATGATGGCAACTTGTCGTTCAACGCGTTTTGCAATGCGTGGATCCGTGTCAGCCGCGCGCAGTTCGTGTTCTACCGGCGCAGGTGCCGGACGATGTGGATTGTGATGTTCTAGGTCGTGGCTCATTTAGCCTTAACTCCAATCCAGATTGCGAATCCAACAAGAATTCCAAAACCTGCTAACCAACCAAACAATCCTTCAGTCACTGGACCGTAATTTCCGAGATCCATACCGCCTGGATTATTTCCTTCGCGCAATGCCTCGATGTAGGCGATGATGTCTTGCTTGTCTTTTTTAGGAAGGGCAGCATCGCTGAAGATCGGCATGTTTTGTGGACCAGTCAACATTGCTTCGTAAATCTGACGAGCGGTTGCCTTCGAAAGATTTGGTGCGTACTTACCTTCAGAAAGTGCACCACCTTGGCCAGCAAAGTTGTGACACTGTGCACAGTTGACGCGGAAAAGTTCGCCACCGCGCGCAACATCTGCACCGACAGTGCTGACATCCGAATCGCTAGGAATTGCTGGTCCCGGCGCCAAACTTGCTACGTAGGCTGCAAGCGCCGCAATCTCTTCCTCGCTGTAAATCGATTGTTTACGTGGTGCTTGCACGCCTTGGGTTGCCATCGGCATACGACCACTTGAAACTTGGAAGTCCACTGCTGCTGCACCAACGCCAACAAGTGATGGACCGTCAGTTGTGCCTTCTGCGTTGAGGCCGTGGCATGAAGAGCAACCTTCAGCAAACAATGTCTTGCCTTCTGCGACTGCTTGATCGCTTGTCACTGCAGCATTGACTGACTGGGTGCCGCTGTCAGCGAGAGTAAACATGCTTCCAGTGACAAAAAGCGCCGCGAGAACAACACCGAAACCAGCAGCTGGGTGTCGTCGACTTGTGGGCAGGAATCTCACGATTTTTCCTTCGTTACTTAATGAGGTAGATCATCGCGAAGAGGCCAATCCAGACCACGTCGACGAAGTGCCAGTAGTAACTCACCACGATTGCGCGAGTTGCTTTAGCGTGAGTAAAAACTTTTCCGGAATACGTTGAAGCAATGGCGAACAAGAATGCAACGAGACCACCTGTAACGTGCAAACCGTGGAAGCCAGTGGTGAGGTAGAACACGGAACCGTACGACGAAGATGACAGTGTGAGTCCTTCGCGTACGAGTGATGAATATTCCATGACCTGACCGCCAATGAAGATTGCGCCCATCAAAAACGAGATACCGAACCACATACGCAATTTGCGAACGTCTGCTCGCTCAGCTGCGAACACGCCCATCTGACAGGTCACGGATGACGCGACCAGGATCGCCGTGTTGACTGACGAGAACGGGATGTTGAGCATTGGCGTGCTCTGTGCCCACACGTCTGGGTTTACAGAGCGGTGCGTGAAGTACATTGCAAACAATGCAGCGAAGAACATGAGCTCGCTCGAGAGCCAAACGATGGTGCCAACCGAGACCATATTTGGTCGGTTGATTTGAGGGTGTTGCGCGGCTGGCGCAGTGGCGGTGGTCACGGGCGTATTGTGGCAAAACCGTGCTCAATTTGAGCGTGGGGGTAGGCAAAACCTCGCCCTAATTTTGAGGTGTTCTGAGTCACAGTTTTTTATCTTGCTTCGAGACCTCTCTAGTCTGCGTCCATGCTGATTTTGAGGGTGCCATTGCATGGCGATGAACACGTTTCTGGCGAGGTCATGGCTCCTGAGCATTGGTGGAGTGGCTTTTGGCCGCCCGAGTGGCTTCCGCTGCTCACATTGTTGCTGGTAGCCGGTTTGTACCTCTGGGGAGTGTCGATATTGCGCCGCCGCGGAGATTCGTGGCCGATTGGTCGAACCCTAGCTTTCTTGGGTGGTGGCATTGGGTCGCTTTTCGTGACCATGGAAGGTCCGTTGGCGCAGCTCGACACCGTGCTGTTGTGGACTCACATGGTGCAACACATGGTGATGACCATGATCGCACCAATCTTCATCGCACTCGGTGCGCCGATTACCTTGGCATTGCGCACTTTGCCCTCCGGCGGTCGCGGCCTGTTGCTCTCGTTCTTGCAATCGCGTTTCGTCAAAGTTATTACTTTTCCCTTGGTTGCGGGCGCGATTTATGTACTGAATCCGTGGCTGTTGTATTTCACTAATTTTTATGAACTCACATTGACCAACCCAGTGGTTCACTACTTCAACCACGTGCATTTTGTCATGGTCGGATCGATTTGGATTTTTGCACTGATTGGCATCGACCCTATGCCGCGGATGGGTTACCCGATTCGCATGCTTGCAGTTTTTGTCACTCTTCCATTCCATGCGTTTCTCGGTGTCACGGTGTTGAACGAAAATACCAAT
>JBEGON010000101.1:0-20046 GCA_041181965.1 Actinomycetota bacterium | reverse complement strand
ACCCATGGTTCTGCTTGCTTAATAACTGGCTGCAAAAGTTCTTCGGCTTTAGTGAGCACCGGTTTTGCAGCTGCTTCGGCTTTCGCTACAACGGGAGCAAGAGACACTGCAGCATTTGCTACTACTGGACCGACTTTGCTGATTACAGTCGCAAGCGCTGGACCAGCAACATCAACCAAACGATCAGTCAATGAACGATCAAATGCGGCCGCGGCTTCTCCTGCGGTTTCGCCAACTTCTTCAAAAACCTGTGCCGCTTCACGTGCAGTTTCATTGCTGAATGCTTCTGCTGCAGCAACAATTTCAGGTTCCGGAGTGATATGTGACGTCACAGGAGTAGGAGTGACTGTTTCCTGAGTGATTGGCACAACTGGCTTTGGGGCAGCTTTGCGTATTTCTTCTACACGAAGTTCAGTTGTGACATTGTCATCATCGTCATCATCTACACCGAAAACCCATACTGGTTCATCTGGCAATCCCGAAGGACGTGGTGGATTCATTTCATACTCCTTATGCAACCGAACGGTTGGCGTGGACGAATGCGTTGTACATTTCCAAAAGCGCTGCGCGTTGTTCATCGTTGAGATCTGGATCCGATGCAATTGCTTCAAGCGTGAGTCGTTGCGTTGCAGAATCGTCGAGGAGTCCGGCGCGGACGTACAACGATTCAGCTGACATCGATAGTGCCTTTGCAATTTGCTGAAGGACTTCTGCGCTGGGTTTGCGCAGACCTCGCTCCACTTGAGACAGATACGGATTCGAAACTCCAGCAACGCGCGCTAATTCGCGAACCGACACTTCGGCTGCCTCGCGTTGCTGGCGAATGAATTCGCCGATGGTGGCTAGTGCTTCCATACTGGCGAGTATGCACCCTTGTGCTAACTCTTGCAAGCGGTATTTGTGCTCAGAAGGACTTCGTTATCGAGAGGTTATGAAAGCCTTCAGCCGGCGATAGCAGCGCGAAAATCATGGGTAGCGACTAGTTCTCCCACTGTTCGCCCTGCGCCCTGTGGAGGGGTTAGCGGCAGCTGTGACACATCGTTAGCGCCCCACGCGTCGAGCAGAGCCGCAACGCTGGCGGTGAGTCCACGACGGCCACCATCGGCGATCTTGATGGCGACTGAACGACCATCAGATTGCGCGGCTACGAAGACTCCATCTGCACCGTCTTTGGCAACCACTCCCGCAACTGCTTGCATCACGACAGTCGCTTCGCGACGAGGGCCCGCCACCATCTCAGGGAATGTGCGCATGGCATCGGCAACGCGATGAAGTGCAGAATCAGTTTCGATCATTGCACGGTGATAACTACGAGCAAGACCTGCCAATGAGATGGACCACAACGGAGCTCCACATCCATCGACAGTCACATGATCAGCGATATCTCCAGATGCATCTTCGATTGCTTTCTTCATTGCGATTTGGAGTGGATGCTCTGGTGACAAATAGTTGTCGAGAGGCCAACCGTTGATCACACATGTTGCAAGAAAACCAGAATGTTTACCGCTGCAATCTGCGTGGAGTGAATCCGGTTTGCCATCACGTTTCTTATGCAAGGCGCGTTCGGCTTCGCCACTTGGCATAAACGGTGTGCACTTCAGAGCAGCATCCGTCAATGTGAATTTTGCAAGAATTTCTTGAACCGCCGCAATATGAACATCACCACCTGAATGTGAGGATGCAACCAGTGCCAGCAAACGCGGTTCGAGATCAAGACCAAGCTCAACCATTCCCGCTGTTTGCATGAGTTTCACTGTGCTTCGTGGATACATTGGAACATTCACAGAACCGAGCGCTGCTTCAAGATTGCCGCTCTTGCCGATATAGGCAACGCTGCCAAAATGTTGTGATTCAACGAGGTCACCACGCACAACATCAATCAATGGCACGTAATGACTCATGCAATGAGCTCCTGACTAGCGCGCATACCTGCTACATCTAGAACAGCATCAGTACTCACTGAACGCTTGATCACTGCAGAGGCAATGGGTCCGAGTTCGTAGTGTTGCACGGCTTGCCCAATGAACCCAATTGCACTTCCATCCAGCGTTACTTCCGCACCATGTTCTGGCAGTGAATCCACACTTCCATCGAGATGTAGCAACGTGTGACGACGCGGAGGTTTGCCAATACGAGCAACTTTCGAAACTGTTTCTTGGCCGCGATAGCAACCTTTATCCATGTGCACGGCATTGGTGAGCCAATTAAGTTCTAGCGGAATTGTGTGATGATCAGTTTCGATTCCTTGACGTGGCGCTCCGGCAGCAATTCGAATCGCGTTATACGTCCACACGCCTGTTGGATTATCAGCAATCAATGAAAGCGCGCTGTCACGTGGCACAACAATTTCACGTCCGAGTCCAGCAAATGGACTGATGAACGTAGGGAATTCTGAATGCACTGCGTTGTCAGGTTGCGCGAGAATCATGAAATTGTCGGAAACATCTCTGACTTCAACTACAGTGCGAAAGCGCATCTTGAGAAAGTAATCCAGCAATTCCTGCGCAGTGGAAGCTTCGCAAATCAACCACGTTTTCTTGCCATCATCAATCACGTGAATTTCGTGAAGCACGAAACCTTGCGGCGAAAGATTGAGTGTGATTGTGCTGTCCTGTGGCTTCAGACCGAGAAGTAATTGTGTAGTCAAAGCATTCAGATAAGAAAGTCGCTCATCACCTTCGATAGTGAGCACTGAACGATTCGCCAACTCAACACACCCGGCACCCGCTGCCCAGGCGCGTTGTTCGGCGAACGGATCTCCGAAATGCCACACCAACCCAGCATCAGCGTGTGAAGGTTCGACAATCACTGCCCCTGGCAGCGAAGCACTCACAAGAGTCATGGCAGATCAGTGACGGCCTGTGCGACCGGCTTCGACGCAAGCACGGCACCGCCCATGAAACGCAACGTGCGATACATCAACTTCAAAGCCTTTGTCAGCTCGCAATGAGCGCACAAGCGGTTCGAGAATGTCTGCAGAAATAGATTCAACATTGTTGCAACTGTCACATGCCAAATGGATATGGGTGTGCGAATCAACTGCGTGATACGTCGGAGCACCATGGCCAATATGTGAATGTGTGACGAGTCCAACTTCTTCAAGCACTTCAATCGCACGGTAAATCGTCGAGAGATTTACCCCGCTTGCATGGCGTTGAACTTCAGCCAAAATTTCATCTGGTGTTCCATGACGAAGTGTGTAGACAGCGTCAAGAACAAGTTGACGCTGCGGTGTAATGCGATAGCCGTGACCGCGTAGTCGACGATCCCAATCTTCAATCACAATGGCCTCATTCGAATCGCGAGATGGTTTTGGGTTTCATGACCGACTGCAGCCATGTCATATGTCATGAGCAATTCACCCTCGACAAGTCCGTACATACGTAAACCGCTCGTCACACTCTTCGCCGTGGGTGACGCGACAATGGCATCAGCTTCCAAAATCATTCGTGCACCTGTGATGCGAGCATTCACAAGATTGGTGACTTCGATTTTTCCCAACCACAGTTCGGAATAGCCAGTCGGATGCGAAAGTAATGCTTCAACACCATTATCTGGCGCCGGACGCCAATAACCACTTTCGGTATGTGACGCCTTGACGCGTTGATTGTCATCGTCGATGAGCCATGTCATCGATCGGTATTCAAGAAATGGTCGACCGTCAGTTGCAAACTGCACCACTTCTTCATAGCGAAACGGATCAGACGATGGATACTGGCCTTCGCCGATCCCAGTCCACGTTCCGACAAGCCACGACATGTGTGCAATGTCAGGATGTACGCCAGCGAGCAAATCGCTCATCAGTCTTGGCCCTTAAAGAGTTTGTACACGACGAAGCCTGCAAACCACGTAATCCCGACACTGACGAGTACGAGGAGTGACGTAAAGAAATGTTCGGTTGCCATGGGTTCAGCCTACGCCAAGCGCCATTTCTGCTCAGAACCTGAAAAGAGTGATGGGCGGCCGAAGCCGCCCATCATCCTTGGAGGATTTCTAGAGTTGGAAATGATTGTCCAGGTTTGCGCCTTGAACTGCAGTCACTTTCAGTTGTGCCTGGTCGCCAGAGGTGAGCAACTTAACCGTCCACTCTCCTGGTCGTGCAAAGAAGCGATACCCACCTTTGGTAGTGAGAGGTACTTCCGCAACGAATTCGCCCGAAGAATCAAGCAACCGCGCGTAACCCGTTGCGACTGGCTGTCCGTTCTTTGTGGCGATTCCGGCAATCACAGTTTGTGTCGCTAGAACTGCTGGATCGATTTCAACATCCGCGGCTAGTGGTGCGCAGCTTGTCATCGTGAACCTGCTGGTTGTCCGGCTTCATCACCGAGTTGAACTGGCACGCCAACGAGTGAACCGTATTCAGTCCATGAACCGTCGTAGTTCTTGACGTTTTCAAGTCCGAGCAATTCATGAAGTACGAACCAGCTATGTGCGCTACGTTCACCGATACGGCAGTAAGCAATGGTGTCTTTTGCGAAATCCAAACCTGCTGTGGTGTACAACGCCTTCAATTCTTCAGTGCTCTTGAAGGTGCCATCTTCATTTGCAGCCTTGCTCCAAGGAACATTGACTGCTGTTGGCACGTGCCCGCCGCGCTGGCCGGCTTCTTGTGGCAAGTGCGCAGGTGCAAGCAAACGTCCTGCGTATTCATCCGGGCTGCGCACATCAACCAAGTTTTGAGTACCGATTGCTTTCACAACATCGTCGCGGAATGCGCGAAGTGCGAGATCTTGTTCTGCTGCTTTGTATGAAGTAGCTGCACGTGGTGCAACATCGCTCACCAATTCGCGACCATCAAGTTCCCACTTCTTGCGACCACCGTCGAGCAAGTGAACGCTCTTGTGGCCGTAAAGCTTGAAGTACCAGTATGCGTAGGCTGCAAACCAGTTGTTGTTGCCGCCGTACAGAACAACGATGTCGTCGTTCTTCACACCTTTTGATGAGAGCAACGCAGAGAACTGTTCTGCATTCACAAAGTCGCGACGTACAGGATCTTGCAAATCGCTCTTCCAATCCAAACGAATTGCATTACGAATGTGATTGGTGTCGTAGATAGCTGTGTCTTCATCAACTTCGATGATCACAACGTTTGCATCATCTTGATGCGTGATGAGCCATTCGGCGTCAATGAGTGCTGGGTTGGACATTGTTTTCTCCTTTGTAGAAATGTTTTACGCCGCTGTGGTGCGACGAAGAATGAGGTAGATCTCGCAGCCGAGGCAAAACCCAAAAGCTGCGTTGAGGAAAGCCGCTGCAAGAGCAAATCCCACCGCGATTGCGGTCACGACAGAACTGCCAATAGCAATACCAATCAGTGCCACCACTGCGAATCCCAGTCCAACTGCTTGCGCAAAACGGGGAGGTTGCGGTGCTTCAAAAGTACTTGGAGGCGCAAGACGTGGACGTACAACGCGAGCGAAGAACACGCCATAGGGCTGCACGTGTGGACCAATAATGGAACCCAGTGCGAAGGCAATTGTTTGAATCACTAAGAGTGCGGTTGCGACAGTGGAACCGGCGGTGAGGAATGCTGCTGCGAGGACGACAGTTGTCACTGCCGCGCCGAAGCGGGGTCCTCGAACATCAAGTTGGGTAGGCGTAGCCATAGCTCCTCCAGAGCGAAAAATCGGTGGGTGGGTGATCGGGAAACAGGCGATCAACGACACGCAGAAACGCTGCGACGCATATGGTCAACGACCCGGCGGCGAGTGAGAAGCGTTTGCATGGGCGGGAGGTTAGAAGTCAACCGATGGGGTTCGCAGAACGTCCACAGAAAGCGGACTCTGAACGCGAAGAACTTGCAATAACCCTGCAAGTGATTTGCAATAACCTCGAATACCGAGGCTAAACACCCATCGCAGACGCAAGAACGGCCAGTAATTCTTCTTGCCGAGGAACTCCGACCGCACGATTGGTGACGACACCATGTGCATCAAGGACAAGAGTGGTCGGAGTCTTACGAATGTCGAGTCGTCGCACTAATTCCAAATGTGACTCAGCGTCGATTTCGATGTGAACAACACCTTCTACAGCTGTCGCCGTCTTACTCAGAACTACTTTGGTGGTTCGACATGGCGAGCAAAATGCAGATGAGAACTGCAACAAGGTGGCGCGCTTTCCAAGGGGGTGACCAAGTTCTCGCGCAGTGACAACACCATGACCAGCATCCACGCGGGTTTTTCCTTCAGTTTGTTTGCGCCAAAAACCAAACGCACTTGCAAGCACAATCACCGCGATCAACGTGTAGATGGGATTCACTGCGTATGACTTTCGTGCACATCAATCCAAGACTTAATTCGTTCAATCAATTCTTTGCTCGTTGCGTGCTCTGCGTGTCCCATGCCAGGAACAAACCAGTACTCCGCTTGATGACCCGGCACTTGTGCTGCTGCATACAAACTATCGCCATGATCGCGCAGGAAGTAGTTGTCGTTCTCCCCTTGAATTATCAACACTGGCATTGGCGCTAATAAAGCAACTGATGCACGAGGATCCAGGGGTTGAATTTCTTGACGTCGTGGATGATTTTCTGCAGGCCACGTTGAGAGATTCGCACGAACTTTGTATTTGTTGCGCACCACGATGCGACCAACTCGAGTACCGACCAGGAAATGCAGCATCCACATACGCAAAGTTCCTCGGTAGTACCACCGTGCGGCACCACCGATAGTGATAATTCCATCGGGTGCATGTCGCACTTGCAGTGCGCGATCGAATTCAGGGCGAGCAACTTCAGGTCTGCTTAATGCGGCATGACGAATCACACCGGCAGCGCCCATCGAAAAACCAAGAGTAAAAACTTTAAGTGCGCCGAGTTTGCGGGCATATTCGACGGCAACATCGATGTCGTGGACTTCGAAATGACCGAGAGTGCACTCGCCGCCGGAGTGGTGATGCCCTCTTTGATCAATCGCAACGACAAGAAAACGATCGGACAGCCAGCCAAGAATGCGGTTGAAAGCCCCAGAGCGATGCCCGCCTGAAAACCCGTGTGCCACCACGATTGCCGTGGTGCCCTGACCACGAACTGAAGCGTGAATGTTGACCCCATCCACCGTACGCAGCAGCGCAACGGCCGCGGGATGCGACCAATGAGCGGGCGAGGTAGCTGTCATAAGTGCGTATGATTCCACCTTCTTGAAGGAGGCGCGAAATGGCACATTTATTGCTTCTCACTCGCGCGCTGACTCCTTCCGCAGAAGTTTTGCCGGCGCTGACTTTGCTCAGTCACCATGTCAAAGTGATGACTCCAGACATCTCGGCCCTCATTGACGCACCTCCCGCAGATGCCCTGCTCGTGGATGGTCGCCGTGACCTGCCTGCAGTTCGCAGTCTCTGTCGGTTGATTCGCACCACCGGTGTTGAGATGCCAGTCATTTTGATCACGACCGAAGGTGGTCTCGTTGCCGTCACGCACGAGTGGGGCGTCGACGACGTGGTACTCGACTCTGCAGGTCCGGCAGAAGTTGAAGCGCGCTTGCGTTTGGTGAGCGGTCGTATTGCTGCACTTCATGGCATTTCTGAAGGACATGAAGAAATCACTGCGGGCGAAGTTTCGATTGATGAAAATACGTACATCGCAAAATTGCGCGGCAAGACCCTCGATCTCACATTCAAAGAGTTTGAACTTCTCAAATATCTCGTTCAACATCCTGGCCGCGTTTTCACCCGCGCACAACTTCTTCAAGAAGTGTGGGGTTACGACTACTTTGGTGGCACCCGAACTGTGGACGTCCATGTGCGACGCTTGCGCGCAAAACTCGGCGTTGAAAATGAAGCGCTTATCGGCACCGTCCGAAATGTTGGTTATCGTTTCGTCAATCAACGAGCAGACGACATCACTGTTGAGTCACCAGTTCGTCAGTAATTTCTGATGAGCAACATTCACCTGTCATCTCGCAGAGATCTTTCCACTGAACTGAGAAATGCAATTCTCGATGTGTTGCTTGCTGC
This sequence comes from Actinomycetota bacterium, assembly GCA_041181965.1. Lineage (GTDB taxonomy): Bacteria > Actinomycetota > Actinomycetes > S36-B12 > UBA5976 > JAFMIT01. The sequence continues at coordinate 12,093 of JBEGON010000101.1, read as the reverse complement.
CGCAAATGAAGATGGCGCTTATCCGTTGAGTGAAGATGTTGTTCTCAGCATTCAGCACGGCAGCGAAGCGACGCATGTCGTGGCATATGTTGATGACGCAGTCGCTGGCTACGCATTTGTCGGCAATTCCATTCGTCCAAAAGTTGAGCTGGCAGTTTCACCCACATTTCGGCGACATGGTGTGGGCCGAGCGCTTCTCGATTTCGTGTGCGAATCGAATGACGAAATCGAATTATGGGCACACGGCAATAACGCTTCCGCAAAATCTTTAGCTCTTAATGCAGGTTTTGAAGAATCACGCACCTTGATTCACATGCGCCGCTCTTTGCTGAACGCAATAGACGAAGCCGACTTTCCGAATGACATCACAGTTCGTTCTTTCAATGCGGATCTCGACTTTGATGCTTGGTTGACCTGCAATGCAGAAGCATTTGGCGATCATCCTGATCAAGGAACATGGTCAGAGCAAGAATTGCGACTTCGGCTGAACGAAACGTGGTTCAACCCTGAAGGATTTCTCGTCGCCTATCAAGGCGACACCATGGTCGGCTTTCACTGGACAAAGGTTCATTCCGAAGAAGTTCATGCGGAACGACTTGGCGAGGTGTACATCGTGGGGGTCGTACCTAGCTGTCGCGGAATCGGTCTTGGACGTGCACTCGCGCTAGCAGGTCTTGCTCACTTGCGAAGTCAAGGTCTCACATCCGCAATGCTGTATGTAGATGCGTCAGACCACACGGCAATGAGTTTGTACGAGAGTCTGGGATTCGCTCACTGGGACAACGACACGCTTTTTGTTAAGCGCAAATAAGAACTACAAACCCACGTCGACAGGTTTTGCAGCAAGTAATCTGCTGGTGAGCTTCGTCAGCACTCCGTACACACTGTCCAGCTCTTCTTGAGTAAGTGGCTGATCTCCGTTGATGACCGCATAAAAAGCGAGCAAGGTATTTCCACGAATTTGGTAAGCAATAAAAGCGGTATCTGAGTAGTTCTGCGAACTTTGAGTGAAGTGAAGAATTGCTCGATCTGCTGCCGGAACCAAAACAGTTGTCGAAGGTCCAGGAGCTGGATGGAATGTCATCGTTTGCGTAACGCCATCAACATCCTGGAATTGATAACCAGTGCTGCACTTCTTTTTGGTGTCAACAATTTCCTTCAGCGCTAGTCGCGCGGCCGGCACAGATTCATACTGAACTGCTTCAGAACTCAGGAATGTGTAGACGCTGTCGCTTGCAGTTGCTTCAACTTGACGTCGCTCAACTCGCATTGCTTCAGTGGAGTACGTCGCGCCACAAAAATCGAGGGTTGGTGAATCGAGCGTCGCACCATCGGTGTCATACAACTTCACGGTGAATCCAGAACGCAGATCAGAAGATTGCAATCCAAGGGATGCGAGAAACTTTTGAGCTGCATTCATGGTCGCACTGCCATCAGCAGCACTCACTCCTGGATAACCCTGCGGACCGATTCCTTGCGCTGGGTAATCAGGGTACGCAACCAAACCCGGCAACCAGTTGTTATCAAGAGACAAAGGTTTCACTGCAGATTCTGCCAATGCCTTGTCACGAGCGTCCGAAAGTCCGCAACCCGCGAGCAACACCACTGGAACAATCAGTGCAACGACGAAGCGGATTTTCATGGCGCAATTATGCATGTGCTGCACGAGTGAGACGGTCTCGAACGGCAGCTGCGATATCTGCTCCCTGTGGAACCAATGCGACGACATAGTCGAGCCCTTGTCGATCCGCTTCCCACAATGATGAGTACAAATTTGCGGCATATTCCTCGGCATTTTGCGGCATCGCTAAACGCAATGCACCACGCGGCGTTAGGAATTTCTCTAACGCGATGAAACCAATTTGTCGATCAGACACTAGTTCGTTGATCGTGTGTTCCACTTCTTCATCGGTATGGGCGAGAACAACTGTCGCATGGGGTGAATAGTGGGAAGCAAGCGTGCCTGGTGCGCGAATCACATCGTCTGGATCCTCGACACTGAGATTTGTCACTCGCTCAATATCTGCCACTGTCACTGCACCAAGTCGCAAGACTTTTGGACGTGACGAAGTGCAATCAATTATGGTGGACTCAACACCAACGGAACTTTCACCGCCATCAATCACTGCATCTGTTTCGTCATCTAGGCGGTCTGCCAAATCTTGCACCACGTGCATCGCACTCGTTGGACTCACACCACCGAATCGATTTGCACTCGGTGCTGCAATTCCACCACCGAATGCGTTCAGTACTGCGAGAGCGACAGGGTGCTGTGGAACGCGAACACCAACCGTGTCCTGACCACCTGTAATGAAATCAGCAGCGCGTTCAGTACGTTTAAGAACGAGCGTCATTGGTCCTGGCCAAAAAGCCTGCGCAAGTGCGAGTGCATACTCTGGGATCTCGCGGGCCCATTCATTGAGTTTGTCAGCGCTGGCAATGTGAACGATGACCGGGTGATCTTGAGGTCGACCTTTTGCGAAATAAATGCGGGCAACAGCGGAAGGAGACTCTGCATCCGCTGCAAGTCCATAGACCGTTTCTGTAGGCAAACCAAGCAATCCGCCATCGCGCAGAATTCCTGCAGCAATTTCGACATCAGCTTCTCGTAAAACCCGAATCACAGGCATATTGTGCTTGCTAGTTGGCGTCGTCTTTCCAAGACGCGATAACGCCGAGCGGCACTGGATTGATAATCGTGCGCTTTGCAGCGCCTGCAACATCACTAAATGTTGATGCGCCGCCAGTTTCATAGGCAACGATGTCGCTACAGGTTCGGGCGCATTGCCGGCCCTGGCACCATCCCATGCCTGCGCGAGTGAACAATTTTGCTGAACGAGAATCTGCAACTCCGCGTTCATGTACAGATCTGCGTAATTGGCCAGCAGTCACTTCTTCACATCGACACACGACGGTGTCGTCCGCGACCTCCGAAACCCATTGATACTCAAGTGGATATGAAGTCGCCAGGAACTTCGCAAAGCGATGAAGATTCGCGCGCACCTTTTTTTGTGTAGTGACATCTGGGACTGCAAGTTGAAGAGAACGAGCAACACCTACACCAGCAATTTCACCTTCAATGAGAGCTGCATCGATACCGGCGATACCAGTCGTTTCACCTGCAGCAAAGATGTAGGGGTGGCTCGTCGTTTGCCAATCATCGACCTGCACTGCAGCATCGCCATCAAGTGTTTGAATCAAAGTCACACCAAGTGCGCTCGGAATTTCAAGATTGATACTGAAACCAAATCCCGTAGCGACTGCATCACATGCAATGTTTTTCACACCTGCGCGATTGTGCACTTGCGCTGATCTCAACATGTTGTTGTCATGCGTGACTGCAATTACTCGCGCATGAGTGATGAGTTGCGTGCCATGTTTACGTATTTTTCGGAGGTATTCAATCGCTGTCGGGATTTTGTGACGACCCGCCCAGAGTGCTGCAGGATTCTTAGACATTGCCGTGAATGTATGTGCCTCAACCAATGCCGCCACAGTCCCTCCGGCATCAATGACACTTGCTGCTGCCGCGAGCAGGAATGGTCCCGTTCCACCCAAAACAAAACGCGAACCAGGAACAACGCCATGTCCTTTTATCAAAGACTGGACTCCGCCAAGCGTGTAATTGCCAGGCAAGGTCCAACCGTCATACGGCAATGCTCTATCGATAGCACCAGTCGCAATCACCATGCGTTGAGTGCGAAGAGTGATTTCAGATTTGTCGCGCTCTCCCTTTGTCGCACGCACTATGAAACCTTCTCCGTCGTGACTTACCGACCACACAGTTGTTCGCGAGAGGTAGGTCACCCGTCCTGCGTCAATTTGCGATTGAAGCCGACGCTGCCATTCAAGAAATATGTTGCGTTCCGGAACGTGATGAGGAGTGTGATCACTGTGACGAAAATATTGACCGCCAAGTGCCGCACTGTTGTCTATCACAACTACGCGCGCACCACACTCACTTGCGCGTACAGCTGCAGTGAGGCCAGCGCCACCGCCACCAATCACCACGACATCAGTTCTCATGATGCGTCTCCATAGTGATGATGTCTCCGTCGCGAACTTGTTCTAGGCACGCACGAATATTGCGCTGACCGTTGACAGTAACAAGACAGTCAAAACACGCACCGATTCCGCAAAACATTCCACGCGGTTGCCCACCGATGCGAGTTTCTCGCCAAGAATTCTTGCCACTACTAATCAGAGCTGCTGCAATGCTGATTCCTTGAGGCACTTCAACGTGTTGTCCGTTGATAACAATCGTGATGTTAGACATGCACACCATCAAATCGTTCTGGGCGGAATGGCGAAAGGTCGAGATGAAGCGCATTGCCAACTATGGCATCAGCAATGAGCTTGCCGCTTGCTGGTGCGAGCCCAACTCCAGCGCCTTCATGTCCACAGGCATGAAATAGCCCTGTGAGTCGTGCATCTGGGCCTATCACTGGCAAGTGATCTGGACAGTACGGGCGAAAACCTAAATACGTGCGCATCAAAGAAACATCGCGGAGAAACGGAAAGAGCGAGATTGCTCCAGTCGCTAATTTTGAAATAATCTCGAAATTCACTGTGCGATCAAAGCCAACGCGTTCGCGACTAGCGCCAATCAAGATAGTTCCGCCGCGGGTTCCTTCGACAACAGTTGAAGTTTCAAGACCGGCATCATCACTCGCCACGTTGTCCAAGTATTCAGCTGTGTACACCTTGTGATGCACCATGTGTGACAGAGGTTCGGTGACAAGAATGAATCCGCGACGCGGCATAATCGGCAGGTCAACGCCTGCTAGTTTCGCGATGTCGCCACCCCAAGTGCCTGCAGCATTAATTACGTTACGCGTGGAAATTGTGCCGACTGAAGTGACAACTTCGCAGACCCCGTGCGCGTCTGAAACAATCTTCACAACTTCCGCCCCAGTCAAAACTTTTACTGAAGATGCGTTGCGATGCAATAACGATGTAGCGGCAAGCATCGGCTGCACTTGCGAATCTTGCGCATACAAAACTGCGCCAACAACATCTCGAGAAATATGAGGTTCAATGTTGTGCAAGTTTTGTTCGTCAAGAAATTCTGTTGACACACCAGCGCGCGATTGAAACTCGGCTGTGTGCTGCAATTTCGCCAGCGTCTTTTCTGATTGCGCTACAACGATTCCGCCTTTTTGCTCAAATTCAGCATGCGGAATAAATACTTCAAGTTCAGTCCAAAGACGTTGGCTGTATAAAGCTAGATCGAGTTCAGCGCCGATTTCTTTGTCGCTGACCAGAATATTGCCCTCGCCCGCTCCGGTGGTTCCCGAAGCGATGAGCCCGCGGTCAACCACGATGACAGACAGCCCAGCTTGTGCGAGATAGTGAGCGCTGCAAGCGCCGACAATGCCAGCACCGATCACCACCACATCTGCTTTCATGCTGGAATCCTTTCATCAAGAGCCTCCGAAAATGGCTCTTGACCGACGTCTTTTCAAGTGTAGTATGTGATGTATTACTGAACAACGAGGAGAACCATGTCCCGCACCAAACCATGGCACGGCGTACTAACCGCAACTGCCCTTCCCTACACCGCATCCGGCAGCGTCGACTTTGATGCCTTTGCAGAACATGTTGCTTGGCAAGCAGCAAGTGGGTGTCATGGCGTAGTTCCCAACGGATCCCTCGGCGAATACCAAGTGCTCACAGCAGACGAACGCGCAAAGGTGGTTGAGGTCGCAGTCGCAGCGTCGCCACAAGGATTCACCGTCATGCCAGGCGTTGCTGCATATGGCGCACAAGAATCACTGCGTTGGACTGAACAAGCAGCAGAAGCCGGCGCGCAGTGCGTCATGCTGTTGCCCCCTAACGCATATCGCGCAGATGAACGAGCGGTCATTGAGCACTACCGCATCGTTGCAAAATCTGGTGTTCCGATTGTCGCGTACAACAATCCCTACGACACCAAAGTAGATCTCACTCCATCACTTCTCGGAAAGCTTTATTCCGAAGGTTTGATTGTTGCAGTAAAAGAATTCAGTGGAGACGCACGTCGTGCATACGAGATTGCCGAAGAAGCCCCCGGCCTTGATTTGCTGATTGGTTCTGATGACGTTTTGCTTGAACTCGCGATTGCTGGAGCAGTTGGCTGGGTATCTGGTTATCCCAATGCATTCCCGATTACGTGCGTTGAGTTGTACGAAGCGGCAATGGATCATGATCTTGAAAAAGCACTCCCTCTATATCGCGTCATGCACCCACTTCTTCGTTGGGATTCAAAGACAGAATTTGTTCAAGCCATCAAGTTGTCTATGGATATGGCTGGACGCAAAGGCGGCGGTTGCCGACCTCCGCGTCAACCACTCACAGCACAACAAGAAACTGTCGTTCGCAAAGCAACAGAAGTCGCCATCGCTGCAGGTGCGCGCTAATGAAGACCAAGTTTCGTGCCGTTGATTCACACACAGAAGGAATGCCAACTCGTGTGATCCTTGAAGGTGTGGGTGAAATTCCCGGCGACACAATGTTTGATCGTCGTAGATATTTCATGGAAAACCTGGACGATATTCGCAAATTGCTCATGAACGAGCCGCGCGGGCATTCAGCAATGAGTGGTGCCATTCTGCAGAAATCCACCCGCAAAGACTGTGAGTGGGGCGTTGTCTACATCGAAGTCTCTGGCTGCCTACCAATGTGTGGCCACGGAACTATTGGTTTAGCAACCGTGCTTGTTGAAGAAAAACTCGTTGATGTTGTGGAGCCAGTAACACATATCAATCTCGATACGCCTGCAGGTCTCGTCGGAGTTGATGTGCAGATACAAAACGGCAAGGCACTTTCGGTGACATTGACGAATGTTCCTTCATTTACTTTGGCCCTCGATCAAGTTGTACATCTGCCAGGTGTTGGTGACGTGAAGTACGACATGGCATTCGGTGGAAATTTCTATGCAATTGTTCCGATTGAGAGACTCGGTTTGGAATTCAGCCGTGAAAACAAAAATGCAATGCTCGAAACCGCATTGCGTCTCATGGAAATCATCAATGAAAAGAATGAGCCAGTGCACCCGACAAATCCTGAAATTCGCGGCTGTCACCATGTCTATCTCGAAGCACCTGGATCTACTGCGCAACATTCACGTCACGCGATGGCCATTCATCCAGGCTGGTTCGATCGCAGTCCATGCGGCACCGGCACGAGCGCTCGTATGGCGCAATTGCATACCCGTGGACAACTTCCATTGAATACAGAATTCATCAACGAATCATTCATTGGCGGAAACTTCATTGGTACGTTACTCGAAGAAACGCGGGTCGGAGAACTTCCTGCTGTGATTCCTACGGTCACAGGTCGCGCATGGATTTATGGGCATGCGGAATATGAACTCGATCCCACTGACCCGTTCCCTATTGGATTTGAACTCTGAGGCTTTGATGAAAATTACTTCCGTTTCTCCATTCAATTCTGCTGACATCGTTGCAGAAGCTGAAGAAACATCTGTTTCTGCAATTACCAAAATCGTTGCGGATGCGCGTATTGCGCAAACACAGTGGTGGCGTCTCGGTGCTGCAGGTCGCGCACTTGCTCTCACCAATGCCGCTGATGCATTGAATGCTCGAGCTGCAGAAGCGGCCGCTCTCATCACACGAGAAGTTGGTAAACCCATCGTCGAGGCAAACGGCGAAGTCGGCCGAGCAGTGGCGATCTTGCGCTACTACGCACAGGCGTCCTTTGGGTCACAAGGTGACGTATTTCCACCATCAATGCAGGGTTTTCTGTGGAGTGAACGCCGTCCTCACGGTGTGGCAGGTCTCATCACACCATGGAATTTTCCTATGGCAATTCCACTATGGAAGGCGGCTCCCGCACTTGCATCTGGCAATGCAGTCGTCATCAAACCTTCTCCGGACGCAATCGCTGGTGCGCTGTTCATTGCTGACATTCTCAATCAATTTCTGCCAGCCAATCTCTTCACTGTCGTCGTCGGTGGTGCAGAAATTGGCGAAGCGCTTGTTGCTTCTGCAGATGTTGTGTCCTTCACCGGTTCAAGCCCGGTCGGCAAAAGCGTGGCACTCGCGGCTACACAACGCGGCATTGCAGTGCAAGCGGAAATGGGAGGGCAAAACCCGGCAATTGTTTTGCCAGATGCGGACATCGACACCACTGCAGCACAACTCGTCGCTGCGTCAATGTGGTTTGCCGGTCAAAAATGCACATGCACCCGCCGCATCATTACGGTTGGTTCAAATCCAGCACTGATTGATGCTCTCGTCGCAAAAGTTGCGGATCTCGGAGTTGGCGATCCATCCGAGAAAACAAATGTGGTTGGCCCACTTATCAATTCAGCTGCAGTCAAGAAATTCCAGGCAGCGATGAAATCTGCTCACGACGTAGGCGCAGAAATTCTCATTGGCGGTGCGGTACTCGCCGATACACAGTTGGCATTACCCACCATCATGCGCGGGGTTCCGGCCGATCATCCATTGTCGTGCGACGAAGTTTTCGGGCCGCTCGTGACGGTGCATGAAGTTGCAAATCTTGATGACGCAATCGCGATGGCGAATGCGGTTCCTTACGGACTGGCTGCATCCATCCACGGCAAAGACCATGACAGCTTGATGAAAGCATCAAAACAATTGCACGCAGGAATGATCAAAATTAATGCTGGCACCACTGGCGTGGATTTCTATGCGCCGTTTGGTGGCGAAAAGGATTCTTCAATCGGTATGCGTGAACAAGGAACCGCAGCGCTGCAGTTCTATTCCACCACTCACACTGTCACCTACGCACCGCATCAGTCATGAGTGAAATGTCCTTGACTCCGAATACTTCAATGCGGAGTCAAATTGCAGATTCCTTGCGCGCGTCTGTCATTACTGGCGAGATGCACATTGGCACCGTCTATTCGGTCCCCACGATTGCCGAACAATTTGGCGTCTCGATCACTCCCGTGCGAGAAGCCATGCTCGACCTCGCACATGAGGGTCTTGTGGAACCGGTAAGGAATAAGGGATTTCGCGTCAAAGAACTTTCTGCCGAAGAGCTTGATCACATTCTTCAGGTTCGGCTGATGCTTGAACCAGAAGCAGCTGCACAAATCTGCGGCAAAGTGTCAGCTGCGGGAATCACGAAACTGCGCGGCCTCGCAGACGACATCGTCAAAGCGGCGAAAGCTCAAGACTTGATTGCTTACGTCAATAGCGATCGGGCATTTCACGGATTCTTACTCGAACTGACTGGCAATTCGTCGCTCGTTCGAACTGTGCTAAACCTGCGAGACCAATCTCGATTGCTCGGCTTGCGCCACCTTGCAAGTGACGGCCTACTCGCTGAAACAACTCACGAGCACCACGACATGATTGATGCAATCGAAGCAAATGACGCCGTGCGAGTTCGCAAGATTGTGAGCCAACACCTTGGCCATGTGCGAAGCGAATGGGCTTAATTAGTTCACTTGAAACAAAATGGCTTCCGACGGCCCGAGCACATCTGAGCCAATGGAGTGCATAAGCACTTTCCCTGCAGGTAGCTGAGAATCATTATTTCCAAAGTTCAACCAGACTTCAAAAGTTTCAACGTCGTCACTAATTCGAACTTTCAAAACATCGTCAGCCCAACCAAGCACCGAAACACGTCCTACTCGAAGTGCAGAATGCTCTTTTCGCAACGCAATCAAATGTTGGTACAGACGCAAACTTGAAGAATCATTGTGCTGCTGTGCTTCCACAGTGAACTTTGACCAGTTATCTGGCATCGGCAGCCAGGTGCTGGCGTTGGAACTAAATCCATACGGTGCAATCTCGCCTTTCCATGGCATCGGAATACGGCAACCGTCGCGTCCGCGATTTTCACCTTGCGTTCTAAAAAAGATTGGATCTTGTAAAACGTCATCCGGCAGATCATTGACGTTGGGAAGTCCGAGTTCTTGACCGTTGTAAATGTATGTCGCACCTGGCAATGCAAGTAGCAGCACAGCAAGTGCACGTGAGCGCTTTTGCCCTAGCTCTTCGTCGGCGCTGACCCCACCGCCGACAAGTGTCGGAACGTAATGACCTTGCAATTCTCCTTGCAATGCAAACCGAGTTGCAGATCGCAAGTTATCGTGATTATCAATCACCCAGGTTGTGGTGGCTTTAACTTCGGCGTTGGCCGCAATTGATTCTGAAATCGCACGACCAAAAATCTCCGCACCCCATGGAGATTTGAGGAAACGAAAGTTGAAAGCTAAATGCATTTCGTCTGGGCGAATGAATAAAGCGACGATGTCATCGGTTGCGCCAGTTTCGACGACGGCCATTCGATCGCCATCGTATTCATTCATCACCGAACGAAGATGACGGTAAATGTCATGCACTGCACTGCCATCATCTTTTGGAATGAGCGGATAACCGCCATCTGTATCCGCAAAAGAGGTGTCTTTGATGAGTGCATCAGAAACATCGATACGAAAACCATCGACACCGCGATCAAGCCAAAAGCGAAAAACTCTTTCGAATTCTTTCAGAACATCTGGATGTTCCCAATTGAAATCTGGTTGTTCTGGTGCGAATAAGTGGTAGTACCACTGCCCTGCACTGCCATCAGGTTCTGTCACACGCGTCCAAGACGGTCCACCAAATGCAGACGTCCAATTGCTCGGTGGTAACTCACCATTTTCGCCACGGCCCTCTGCAAAATGAAAGCGTTGCCGCTGCGCGCTTCCACGGCCAGCTGCAATTGCCTCTTGGAACCACACATGTTGATCCGAGCAGTGATTAGGCACAACATCAATGGTGATTTTGATATTGCGTTGATGCGCCGCAGCCAACAATTCATCGAAGTCGTCGAGAGTTCCAAAAAGTGGGTCAACTGCGCAATAGTCTGCGACGTCATAACCGGCATCCACCTGTGGCGAGGGGAAGAATGGTGAGAGCCACAGTGCATCGATACCTAGAGATTGCAGATAGTCCAGCCGAGTCGTGACACCTCGCAGATCCCCCATGCCGTCGCCATTGCTGTCGGCAAACGAACGTGGATACACCTGATAGAAAATGGCTTCCCGCCACCACTCTGAAGTGCTCATGCGGGCACCCTATTCGACCGTTTTCGCGACTTTTGAGCGCACCGACTAACCTTCGCACTCGCAAGGGCCTCTAGCTCAGTTGGTAGAGCAACGGACTTTTAATCCGTGGGTCGACGGTTCGAGCCCGTCGGGGCCTACTCGGATGTGTGAATCGCATTCTGCGACGCTTGCTCGGCGCGATAGAGCACCAACACCACCATCGAAACAAGCAACGATTGCGATGTGGTGACTGCACGCTCCCAGACACCGATCGTGGTGGTTGCTGGATCTGCCCACATCACCATAAAAAGACCGGCCAGCGCCGACAAGAAAATTGTGGCCGATATCAGAGCCGCAGGACGCAGAATCCAATGCACCTTCTTGTTGCGGGTGATAGCAAATAGCGGCCACACAGACGACAAGAAAAATGACGTAATCGCAAAAAACCGATGTGCATCAGAGTGCCCAACAAGAGGCGTTGGAAAAATCGTCAAGCCGTAGGTGCAGAGCCCGGAGATAAAAAGTGCAGCACGCGCAGGCTTGGGAATACTGCGCGCAAACCATGCGCCAATCAACGACAGCGTTCCACCAAGAATGAAGAAGGACGACATCAACCATTTCACTGGTGATTCATTCGCAGCGAGATCGCTAATGGTTTGCCGCACTGGGTCGTAGCCTGGCCACATCGCACCAGCAATCAGCCACCCAAGCACCGATTGAAATGGTCCGATAGAGGCAGCGATTACTGCAGGTTTTTCGATGTGTTGCATGTCAAGACCCTATCTCGCAAGTGATGTAGCGAATTCGCTCACCACATCTGCAAGTACGTGCGGGTTGTCCTCGTTGGGACAATGACCGCTTCCAGAAATCACAACGATTGGGGCATGGAGTTTCGTTGCAAGCTCCATCTGTCGCGCGATTGGCCATGCATCATCAAACTCGCCATACACCACTTGCGCAGGAATGTTCTTCTCTGCCACTTTCGAAGAAACATCATCAGCGTTAGCAAGTATGCCTAGTTGCGATATCACCGATTGAATATCACTTGCATCCCAACGGGTGGCATACAGATCGTTATCAGAATC
>JBEGON010000100.1:0-10827 GCA_041181965.1 Actinomycetota bacterium | reverse complement strand
ATTGCGCCAATCGCACCGCCTAGCAACACCGTCACAGTGTTGATGATTGTGCCTAAGCCAATCAAAGAAACCTCATCTACAGACGAGCAAAGCTGTGAAAGCTATGCGAGGTACAACTTCTCAACTTCTGGGTTAGAAGCAAGATCTTTTGCGTTGCCTTCGAGTTCGATGGTGCCAGTCTTCAAAACGTAACCGCGGTGTGCAATTTCGAGTGCGCGGTTAGCGTTTTGTTCAACGAGCAAAACAGTCATTCCTTCGCGATTGATTTCTACGATCTTCTGGAAAACTTCTTCAACCAAGTTTGGTGCAAGACCCATTGACGGTTCATCAAGCAACAGGAGTTTTGGTTTACCCATCAGCGCGCGGGCAACTGCCAACATTTGCTGTTCGCCACCTGACATGGTGCCAGCCTTTTGGTTGATACGTTCCTTCAAACGTGGGAAGAGATCCAAAACGTGATCGCGATCAGCTTCGATACCGTCTTTGTCGTTACGCAGGAAAGCACCAAGAGTGAGGTTTTCATCAACAGTCATGTTTGCAAAAATGCGACGGCCTTCAGGCGAGTGACAAATTCCCAGGCCAACGATTTCATGACCAGGAACACCGACAATCGACTTGCCCTGGTAAATGACATCACCATTCTTTGGATGCAATAGACCGCTGATGGTACGCAGAGTGGTTGATTTACCTGCACCATTGCTGCCGAGAAGTGTGACAATTTCGCCTTCGTAAACCTTGAGCGATACCGACTTCACAGCAACGATTTTTCCGTAGGAAACCGCAAGATTATTGATTTCGAGCAGTGGAGAATTCATATCTACTTACCTGCCTTGTGTGCGGTACCGAGGTACGCCTCAATAACCTGCTCATTGGAGAGAACTTCTTGTGGAGATCCTTCTGCAATCTTGCGGCCACGGTCGAGAACCGTGATGCGTTCAGATACACGGCGAACGAAGTCAATGTGATGTTCAATCAACAAGATTGACACACCCAACTGTTCTTTGATGCCGCCGATGAGATCTGCGAGTTCTTCTTTTTCGCGAGGATTCATACCGGCGGTTGGTTCGTCGAGAAGCAAAATCTTTGGACGCAATGCCAATGCACGAGCAACTTCGAGACGACGTTGATCTCCATAAGGAAGATTGCGCGCGTACTCCCCTGCGTATTTACCGAGACCAACAAATTCAAGAAGTTCCTGTGCCCGTTCGTGCACCTCGGCTTCTTCGCGACGTTGTGAAGGTAACGCGAAAGCAGTCGAGAACACACCAGCTTTCATGTGAGAGTGCATTGCCACCAAAACGTTTTCTTGAGCAGTCATGAGACCAAACAAACGAATGTTTTGGAAGGTTCGCGCAAGACCCTTATGAGCAATCTTGTGCGGAGCCATTCCAGTGATGTCTTCGCCCATCATCTCTACATAACCTTCAGTTGGTTCGTATAGACCTGTGAGAACGTTGAAGAAAGTTGTTTTGCCGGCGCCATTAGGGCCGATCAACGACACAACACTCTTCTCTGGGATGGTGAAAGAAACGTCAGAAACGGCAGTCAAACCACCGAACTTGACAGTGATGTTATGTGCTTCTAATTGAGACATGTCACTGACCTTCCTTCGGAGTTGAAACTTCTTGTTCCGCTTCAATGAACTCCGCTTCTGCACCATGTGCTTCAAGTTCACTGCGCTCCGGTTCACGCAAAACTGCACGCGTGCGAGCTTCAGGAATGAAGCCTTCGCGTCGGAACAACATCATCAAAATCAGAGCACCACCGAAAATGAGGTAGGTCAAAGAAGTGAAGTCGATTTCGGTTCCTGCAACAGAGTTGATAGTGACACCAATCTGCTTCAAACCTGTGGAGTTAAACCAAGCCAACAAAAGTGAGCCAGTCAGAACACCCCAGACGTTACCCATGCCTCCAAGCACAACCATCGCTAGCAAGATGATGGAAATTGCGAATTGGAAGCGATCAGGAAGCACAGCTTCGATGTGGGTTGCAAAAACCACACCACCGAAACCACCTGCGGTTGCACCCACTGCATATGCAGCAAGTTTGGTGCGCATCAAAGGCACACCCATCATGCTTGCCGCGAGTTCGTCTTCACGAATGGCGAGCCATGCACGACCGAGTCGTCCTTCGCGCAAACGCAACGACACAAGGATCACGAACGCAACAATCGCCGCGTAAATAATGAACTTGAGATCAGTATCGAAGGGTCCTAGTGACTTAGGGCCAATCGTGATTGAGTCGATTGGCGCAATGCCCAAGTTACCGTTGGAAATGTTGTAACCACTGATGTCGTCACCATTGCGGAACAACTCAGGAATGATTTCACCAAAACCGAGAGTCACAAGTGCCAGGTAATCGCTCTTGAGTCGCAATGTTGGCGCACCGATGATGACGCCCCACACTGCTGTAAAAGCACCGGCTATCAAGATAACAATCCAGAATGGCAAGTGAATACCACCGATAACGCCGAAGCCTGGATTTCCACCAATGTTGATGTTGATGCTGCTGAAGAAACCTGACATCAACCAACCAGCGACGTAACCACCGATGGCCCAGAAGGCCACGAAGCCCAAGTCCAAAAGACCTGCGTAACCAACCACAATATTGAGACCCAATGCCATGATGGCGTAGACCAATGCTTCGTTGATGGTCAATGGATTCAACCAGCCAAGCATTGTCGATTTCACGTTGTTCGGAAGCACGTTACTCATGAACAAGAAACGGTTCATCAAGAAAACAAGAATGGCAAGCGTCAAGTAGCCAAGAGCCCACTTGCGATTGCTTGACCATGAGGTCGAAGAGAATTTTGCGCCAGGAAGAAGTTTCGCCATTGCAATCACACCTTCTCTGTCGTTGGCTTGCCAAGAATGCCTTCTGGTTTAAACACCATGAGCAAAATCAGGATCGTGAAGACCACCGTTTGACCCCAACGCTGTCCAAAACCATATGGCAGACCAGCGTTGAGTTCGCTAATCAAACCAATCAACACACCACCGAGCACTGCACCATTGAGATTGCCAATGCCGCCAAGCACAGCTGCTGTGAAAGCAATGAGACCCATACGGAAACCTGCATCGAATGTGGTGGTCGCGACCATTTGCTGATACATCACACCCGCAGCACCCGCGAGTGCACCACCGAGAATGAAGGTGAACGAAATGGTGCGATTGACGTTGATACCCATCAAACGTGCTGCATCTTGATCCTGCGCAGTTGCACGCATTGCTTTGCCCTGACGTGTCTTGTTAACCAAGAAAGTCAAAGACAAAAGCAGCGGAATCGTCAACGCGAGTATGATGATGGTTGAATACTGAACAACAACATCGCCGACAGTGAAGTTGGTTCGAGGCAACACCGGAATCCAGTTTTGCGGTCCTGAGCCATTCCACTGCAAACCAATGAACTGCAGGACGAAAGACATACCAACTGCAGTGATCAATGGAGCAAGCTTTGGTGCAGTACGAAGGCGACGGTACGCAAGCAATTCGATTGCGAAGTTGATTGTTCCGCAGAAGACCATCGACAGAATCAAAGTAATGACGACTGCAGCGATACCAAGTCCAACTTCTGGTGCAGAGTCAGTGCCAAATTCACCGACAGTTGCGCCAGACATTTTGAAAATTGCAGCAATAACAGTGCCAGAAAAAATAGTGCCCAACATGAACAAGTCGCCGTGAGCGAAGTTGATGAGTTGGATGATGCCGTACACCATCGTGTATCCGAGGGCGATGAGCGCATAAAGCGATCCCATACGCAGACCATCGAGGAATACTGTGGCGAAGAGAGCTGGTGCTTTGAGGAGATTGGCGACGAGCCAAATTCCTAGCAACCCGACAAGACTCAAACCAATCAGGTTTGACGTCTTCATTTTGCGGCGACGATGAACTTTTACACCGTTCGCAGTAGCGGTTGTCATAAAGACTTCCTGCCTAACACTTTACGTCGTTGGAAGGGGCGGAATCTACAAGATGAAGTTTTTGAACTGAGTTGCGTAGCGTGGGGCTCGAACGACGAATCGCTCGAGCCCCACCACTTCTCCATTACTGGATTAGTGAACTATGCAACAGGCCATGCCTTGAGGGTGGTTTCTGCACCACCGGTAACAAGTTCAACAGTGATGTCGCGCACGTCGACGTCACCGGTTGCCTTGTCAATGTTCATAGCCTTGCCAAGGATAGAAACGTCAGCTGCGACGCTTACACCCTTAGTGAACACTGCATCGGTAACGCCCTTGCGGGTACCGTCAGAGTTCTTGATTGCTTCGAGAATAACCTGAAGCGCAGCAACACCGTACAGTGGGTAAGAACCAATTGGATCAGCGTTGTACTTCGCCTTGTATGCATTCAAGAAGTCAGCTGGCTTGCCACCGTTTGCAAGAAGCAATTCAGAAGACAAACCTGCGAAGGTGAGGTACATACCTTCTGCATTTGGATTTGCAAGCAAGTCTGGGTAGCCGGTGAATCCGTCTGGGCCCATGATCTTTACTGCGCCAGAGTTAGCGCCGAGAACTGCAACCTTGTCATCGATGAGCTTGCCACCGTTGTTGTCGAAGATACCGCCGATGTAGACACAGTCTGCACCGGTGCTCTTGACCTTGTTGAACAATGAGTTGTAGTTAGCAGCCTTGCCGTCCCAAGCTTCGTCGCCAACGATTTCGATGCCGAGCTTTGAAGCTTCGGTAACGAATGCCTTAGCAACGCCCTGACCGTAGGTCTCGTTGTCGTTAAGAACGTAGCACTTGGTAACACCGAGATCTTGCTTCATGAACTGAGCAGCTGCTGAGCCCTGGAAGTCATCGGTGGTAACAACACGTGCGTAGTTGCGCTTTCCGGTTGGGTAGTAGATGTCTGGCTCGCCCTGTTCCCATGCCTTGGTGAGACCTGGGTTGGTGTTTGCATCAGAAACCATGAGCATTGGACCGTTTGGATCCTGGTTCAAAACTGGAACGATGAGTTTTGCACAGCCTGAGTTGTATGTACCCATGACTGCAACTTCGTTCGCGTTTGCAACGTGGTCAGCAGCATTCTTCTTGCACTGAGCATCGTCCCATGAACCCTTAGCAGCGGTTGCATTGTCGTAAGGCTTGAACTCCAAGGTGTATCCAGCGAACTGAACACCAGCGGTGTTTGCGTCTTCGTCAATTTGCTCTAGGTAGAGCTGCATTGCTTTGTTTGTTGAGTCGTTAGCGTCCTTAGCTGAACCCTGGAGTGGGAGGTCAGAAGCAATGATCAATGTCTTTGCATCTGAGCCGCTGCCACCACAAGCAGCAAGAACGAGACCCGCGAGAGCAGCAAGAGCTGCGATCTTGACCGACTTGGTCATAGTGTCCCTTTCACCTAAATACCCCTGCCGCCTATGGCCGGGGTGTCAAAGTGCGGCGAGTATGCCAGCGATTTGTTGCCTTGAGCACCCTTCACGGTAACGGCATGGTTACAAAATCGTGGGCAACCGCACATCTGTGACTAGGAGCTAGGGGTGCCCATCTGGTCAATGACCCCTTGAGCAACGGCCCGCATGGACGAACGATTGTCCATAGCGGCCTTTTGTAACCATCGGAAAGCAGCAGGTTCATCGATGCCGAGCCTTGTTTGCAGCAGCCCTTTAGCGCGATCTACGAGTTTGCGGACTTCGAGTCGTTCAGTCACAGCATCCACTTCGCCGGCGAGCTGCCGTATCTGATCGAATCGAGCTATCGCTACTTCGATAGCGGGAACCAGATTCGCCGGAGCTACGGGTTTGACGAGATATCCCATCGCGCCGGCGTCCGTTGCGCGTTCAACAAGTTCAAGTTGGCTGTAGGCGGTAACCATGACGATCGCGCACAAGCCTTCTTCAGTTATGCGGGCGGCGGCAGTAACTCCATCAAGTACTGGCATGGCAACGTCCATCAACACCACATCGGGACGAAGGGATGAAACAGCCTCGACAGCCTGCTGACCATCTGAAACGGCTGCAACCACGTCATAATCAGCATCTTCGAGCAACGAAACGAGATCGAGCCGGATAACAGCTTCGTCTTCGGCGACAACCACTTTTCGTTTTGCAGACATGGGTAGGGAGCCTAGAGCGTGGGTCGGCTATTGTTCGCCATCGCACGGTTATCTCAGCGGTAACTAAGCCCTTGTGGTGGAATTGGCAGACGCGACGGATTCAAAATCCGTTGTCGAAAGACGTGTGGGTTCGAGTCCCACCGAGGGCACCAGCAACAATCTGGAATTAGCGGCTTATGCGATGTTTAATCGCAGCAATTCGACCCAACAAGCCATTTAGGAAGACCGGTGAGTCATCGGTGCTCAAATCTGAAGCCAAAGTCACTGCTTCATCGATAGCTACTCCATCAGGAATTTCTTCGTTGTAGAGCAATTCATACACCGCAATACGAGCGATAGCTCGATCAACGGCAGGCATACGGCTCAGTGGCCAGCCTTCAGAATACGTTTCGATGGTTTCATCAATGACAGCCTGATGCTGAAGCACACCAGAAATCAATTCAGACACATAAACATTGAGTTCGTCAGCAGCGGCGCGTGTGAGCACTTCGGATGCACTCACATCGCGCTGATCTGCTTCAAACAAAATATCCAGAGCGCGCTTGCGAGCTTTGGAGCGAGCGGCCACTAGTCGTTAACTCGACCGAGGTAGGAACCGTCACGAGTGTCGACGCGAACTTTGGTGCCACTTTCAAGAAAGAGTGGAACCTGAATTTCGTAGCCAGTTTCGAGACGAGCAGGCTTGGTGCCACCACTAGAGCGATCACCTTGCAAACCTGGTTCGGTGTACTCAACGAGAAGTTCCACAGAAGCAGGAAGTTCTACGTAGAGAGGTTCACCTTCGTGGACAGCAACAATGGCATTTTGGTTTTCAAGCATGAAGTGAGAGGCATCGCCAACCACATTTTCACCAACAGATACCTGGTCATATGAACTGGTATCCATGAACACGTAGCTGGTCCCATCGTGATACAGGTACTGCATATCGCGCTTATCAACGTTTGCGGTTTCAACTTTCACACCTGCGTTGAATGTCTTTTCAACAACCTTGCCGCTGACGACATGCTTCAACTTGGTGCGGACGAATGCTGGGCCCTTACCCGGCTTGACGTGTTGAAATTCAACAACGGTCCAAAGCTGGTTTTCGATATTCAGAACAAGGCCGTTCTTTAGATCATTCGTGGTTGCCACGAGACACTCCTTTGAGCGGGCGACTACACCTCGCGTAGTTCCCGATTTGATTCGGTCAATCTTCGATACCCAGATTCGACGATGAGGATGGTGTCCTCAATGCGAACTCCTCCGCGGTTCTCCAGATAAATCCCTGGTTCCACAGTGATGGGCATGCGGGGCTGAAGAATACCGTCTCCGCTACCTAGAAATGGCCGCTCGTGGATTTCGAGACCTACCCCGTGGCCGCATTTGTGCACCAAAGTTTCACCATATCCCGCTTCAGCAACCACCCCGTGAGCCACATCATTGATGTAGCGAACATCCACGCCAGGCTTACACGCATCCATCGCCGACTGCTGTGAATGTGCGACATGAGCATAGATTTCGCGCTGCCATTCTGCGGCTTTGCCGACAACCACGGTGCGAGTCATATCTGCGTGATAACCGTTGAACTTGGCACCACAATCGATCTTGAGTAAGTCACCGGCAACGACTACGCGGTCAGTTGGATGATGATGAGGTATAGCGGAGTTGGGTCCTGTTGCCACAATCGATTCAAAAGCACGATCTTCTGCCCCAAATTTGCGGAAATACATCTCAACGATGCCGGCGATCTCTCGTTCAGTTTTTCCAACTACGCCATCTTCGATGGTTTGCTCCCATGCGCGATCCGTTATGTGACATGCAGAAGTGACATCACTTATCTCTTGATCATCTTTGAGAAGGCGCTGATCTTCCACAAGATTGGTAAGCGGAACAAGGCGCACACCATGAGTTGCAGCGAGAGATTCCAATGACTCAATTTGCGCAACATTGATATATGCGGATTCAAAGCCGAGGCATGCTATTCCTCGTTGTGAAGCAGTTTTGATTGCCGCTTCAAGCACATTTCGTTCATCATGAAAATCGCTGTCCGGTGCTACATGTTTGGCCATCAATGCGTAACGACCGTCGGAATACAAATCGATGGAATTTGATGTGAGAAATGCGCTTGAGTTTGAAGACATCAATCCAGTGAGATAACGAACGTGGATGTCGCGGACAACTAGCAATCCATCAACACCAGCTTTATCAAACTGCGCAGCTACTGCGCTGCGACGCTGTGAAATGGTCACTTCACGCGCCCTTGAGTGCAATTGCTTCAAGTGCAAGCTTGTACGAATCGATACCGAATCCCGCAATCACACCAGTGGCAACACTTGAAATCACACTCTGGTGGCGAAATTCTTCACGAGTATGCGGATTAGAAATGTGAACTTCGATCAAAATTGCGTTATGACGAACACAGGCATCTCGCAACGCGTGGGAGTAATGTGTAAAAGCGGCCGCATTCAAAATGATGGGGAGATTCCCTGCTGCATCGATCCATTCGATGAGCTGCGCCTCTGAATCACTTTGACGCACATCAACAGAAAGTCCAAGCGACTTCCCTGTTGAGACACAGAAATCAACGAGATCCTGGTAGGTAGTTTTGCCGTAAATCTCTGGTTCTCGTGTACCGAGCCGTCCGAGATTAGGACCGTTGAGAACAAGCACCTGTTGCATCAGGCACCTACGACTGCACGATGTGCTGCTTCAAGTTGTTCTTGCGTCGGGCCAGAAAGAATTGCTGGCGTTTGCATCGACGACAAAACGACGAAACGCAATAAAGAACCTCGTGCCTTCTTATCAATCGACATTGCATCGAGCAATTGCTCGAAAGAGAACGTGCTGTCTGTTGTTGGCAATCCAAGGGATTCAATCAAATCCCTGTGACGTTGCACATCCGACGCTGACAAAGAACCAGCAATCGCTGCAAGATGAGCAACAAACATCATTCCGATACTGATGGCTTCACCATGTCGAACCGAATAATCAGCACAACGTTCAATTGCATGGCCGTAGGTGTGACCATAATTCAGGATTTCACGACCTAATCCACCTGGTTTCGATTCTGTGAAATCATCAGCCACTACTTCTGCTTTTACAGAGATCGCCCGCACAACCATTTCTTCGAACACAGGATGTTCGGTATCGAGCAACTCAACACCGTGCTGTTCCACTGCTGACAAGATCTGCGGGTCTGCAATGAAGCCGCACTTAATGATTTCACCAAAACCTGCCCGAATGTCCGCTTCTGGCAAGTTCTTCAAAACATCAAGATCGCAAAACACGCTTAGCGGATGATGAAAGGCACCAACGAGATTCTTGCCAGCAGAAGTATTGATGCCAGTTTTGCCTCCAACTGCAGCATCAACCATCGCTAGAACCGTTGTGGGGACGTGGATGACACCAATTCCGCGCAACCACGATGCCGCGGCGAATCCAACAACATCAGTTGTCGCTCCCCCGCCTACAGAAATGATGATGTCATTTCGGGTGAATTTTGCTTCACCCAAAACTTCCCAGCACTTCTCCAATTGAATGGCGGATTTAGCTTTCTCAGAATCCGCAAGTTCGAGGCTTGTCACTGGCAACGAGATGTTGGATGCGATGAAATCTGCAAACTTTCTTACTGCCGGTGCATAGAAGATTGCCACTTTTGACGCCGAAGATGGAATTGATTCCGCAACAGCCAAACCGAGACCACGGCCAACATGGACGTCATAAGGCTTATCTGTGTGTACGCGAACAACTGTCATACCAACTGACTCGCAATCTCTTCCACAATTGCAGTGGGGTTCTTGTCACCGGTGTCGACTGCAATTGACGCAACTTCTGAATACAAAGGTTCGCGTTCGTCCATCAATTTTTTCAAAGTGCTGCGGACATTGCCGAGCAACAACGGCCGAGCAGTGTTGATGCCGACGCGATTTGCGGCATGAGAGAGATCTACCTGCAGCCACACAACCGGCAAACCATGCAAACGGTCGCGCGTCTGCGCAGACAAAACCGCTCCTCCACCGAGAGACAGCACACCATCATGTTCGTCTAAAGCCTGTGCAATGGCAGCAACTTCCATGGCGCGAAATTCCTCTTCGCCATTTTCCACAAAAATATCGGTGATGGATTTTCCAGCTGATTTTTCGATATCAACATCAGAATCACGAAATTCAACGTTGAGCTTCTTTGCGAGAAGTCGGCCAACAGTCGTCTTTCCTGCTCCTGGTGCACCGACGATGATGGCGACCGGGCTCATTTGACCTGCAAGTTTTCGAGATACGAAGCAACGTTGCGGCGCGTTTCAGCAACACTATCGCCGCCAAATTTTTCAAGCACTGCATCAGCAACCACAAGTGCCACCATTGCTTCTGCAATCACGCCCAATGCAGGAACAGCACAAACGTCACTGCGTTGATTGATTGCTTTCGCTTCTTCACCGGTTGCGGTGTCAATCGTGCGTAGGGCCTTCGGAACCGTGGAAATTGGTTTCATACCAGCCCGGACCCGCAAAATTTCACCCGTAGTCATGCCGCCTTCGGTGCCACCGCTTCGACCTGACAGTCGCTTCACACCTTCTGGCGATGGAACGATTTCATCATGAGAGACTGAACCGCGACGAGCGCTTAAAGCAAAACCGTCGCCTACTTCGACGCCTTTAACAGCTTGAATACCCATGAGAGCACCCGCGAGCCGTGCATCGAGTCGTCGATCCCAATGGACATGGGAACCTAAACCTGGTGGCAAGTTGGTGACGATCACTTCGACAACACCACCAAGTGTGTCGCCATCTTTATGTGCG
>JBEGON010000099.1:0-5596 GCA_041181965.1 Actinomycetota bacterium | reverse complement strand
TGCCAGTTGAGCTAGCGGTGCGAGCGGGCGAAGAATAGCAGCCCCAGCATGTGCGGGGAGCGGGCCTCTATTTAGTCCTCACCCCAGCGATTGGCGCGGTTGTCTGAGCCCAGTTTTTCAGCGTGAAATTGTGCCGCTTGGCCCATGAGTGCTCGAGCCAATTCGTGTTGTTCATCGATGAATGCGCCGTCATATTTCTTGCCGCGACCGATGAGTCGGTCGAATCCAATGTGCATGAACCAGAGGATCGCTACTGCGGTCCAAGGTTTTTGCAAAAGGAAATCGCTGACGACAGAAATGAACATAATCAAACTTGGCAGGGGATATGTGTGCGTGATGTTGTAAAAGAAATTTCCAACTCGATGCTCACGTACTTTTTTGATGAAGATGATGTCCGGCAAAAGAACTGCAATCGGAATCCAGTACATCGGCCGATTGCCCGCCGTATATGCAGATAGCGTGCAGATCAAAAGCACGGCGCCTTCTAAACGCAAAATAGCTCCGGGGCGTCGCAAAATTGTTGCCATGCCCCGAAGCCTATGCCTCTTGAACTAGAAGATGATGTTCAAGATGAGAAACGCGAGTGAAGCGACTGCTGCTGATGCTGGGAGCGTCAAAACCCATGCACCAAGAATCTGTCGCACAACACCCCAGCGAACGAACTTGCGTCCCTTCGTTGCACCTGCACCAAGAACTGAAGAAGTGATGGTGTGAGTTGTTGAGATCGGCGCCTGGTAACCAATTGCCATGACATACAACACAGTGGATGCAACAGTTTGCGCAGCGAAACCACGTGGCAAATCCATCTCAGTCACGCGACGACCGAGAGTTGCCATGATTCGCCAACCACCTGCAGCGGTGCCGAGAGAGATTGCAGTTGCTGCTGCGATCTTCACCCACAACGGAATGCTGTCGCCAGTGTGGAATCCGCCGACGACGAGTGCCAACGTAATAACACCCATGGTCTTTTGTGCATCTTGCAAACCGTGACCCACAGCCATTGCCGTCGATGCGACTGACTGTGCGCCCTTGAAGCCAGGGGTTGCGCGTTTGCGAGTTGCGTTGCGGAAGGTCCAAATCAAACCAGTGCCGAGGATGTAAGCAAGCGAGAAACCAATGAGTGGAGAAATAATCATTGGAATCAAAACTTTGGCAATGATGCCATCCCAATGAACGATCTGCGATGCAGTGAGAGCTGCACCAGCAAGTCCGCCGATGAGTGCGTGTGACGATGAAGATGGAAGTCCAAACCACCAGGTGATGAGGTTCCATGTAATCGCACCAATGAGACCTGCCAGAACGACAAGCAAACCTTCAGTGCTCGGTTGCACATCAATAATGCCTTTACCAACAGTCTTGGCAACACCTTCAGAGATGAAAGCGCCAACCAGGTTTCCTCCGGCCGCGATCATCAATGCAGTACGAGGCTTGAGCGACTTGCTACCAACTGCTGTTGCAATTGCGTTAGCGGCATCATGGAAGCCGTTTGTGTAATCGAATGCCAGCGCCGTAACAATGATGACGCCGACAAGGATGAGGGCGAGATCCACCGTCAGGACTCCTGTGATGCGATCGAACGCACGACACGTGCAACACGTGCCATTTGATCGAGAGATTCTTCAAGCTGTTCAACGACACCCTGAAGGCGCAAAACGGTCAATGCATCAAATTCGCCACTGAAAAGTTTTGCTGTAATGCGACGGTGAATGCGGTCGCCTTGATCTTCAATGCGTTGCGCTTCAGCGTAAAAGAACTCCATGTCCTTCATGCTCTTCAAACGACCGAGGCTTGAGCCAGTTAGTTCTGCCAGGCGACGAACGCAATCAACCTGATCGGTCATGGCTTTTGGAAAATCTTCAACTTTGTGGAGGATGGTGAGTTCTGCAGCACCATCGATGCTGTCGATGACATCATCCATGACGTTTGCAAGTTCGTGAATGTCTGCGCGATCAAAAGGAGTGATGAGCATGTCATCTGCGCGCTGGATGATTTTGCCAAGAATTTCGTCCGCTTCAGATTCAAGCTTTGCAATGTTTTCTGCAATCGCTTCGCGCTTGCTTGCTTTGCTGGTGACGAGATCTGCAATGTTGCGTCCGCACTGAGAAAGGCGATCGCCCTGTGCTGCAAAGAGATCGAAAAGAACGGAATCTTTAGGTCCGCGAGCCATAACTTCTCCAATTTGTGTAGGTAGGGCAAGCGTAAGCAACCAGCAGGTTAACTCACAGCCCCCGTGCTGAGTTTTTGTGAACAGCAGATGAACGCCAGCGATGTCCGCCGCTCAAGGGTGGGTTAAGCCGTTGCGTTGCTCGTGTCCGCCAAGGTGGCACGGGCCGCTTCGAGTCGAGCCACAGGAACTCGGAATGGTGAACAGCTGACGTAGTCCAGGCCGATTTCGTTGAAGAAATGGATGGACTTGGGGTCGCCGCCATGTTCGCCACAGACCCCGAGGCTCATTCCTGGCTTCACGCTGCGGCCTTTGGCGGAAGCGATCTTCACGAGTTCGCCAACGCCGTAGGGATCAATCGTTTCGAAAGGCGAGGTGCCGAAAATTCCGCGTTCGAGGTATTCGGAGAAGAAGGCGGCTTCAACATCGTCGCGACTGAATCCCCACGTAGTTTGGGTGAGGTCATTGGTGCCGAAAGAAAAGAAGTCTGCGGCTCGCGCAATGCGATGTGCCGTCAAAGCTGCACGCGGCAATTCGATCATCGTGCCGATTGGAATATGCAAGGCAACTCCGTACTTCGCAGCAACTTCAGCAATGATTCCTTCTGCTTCGCGTCGCACTGGTTCTAGTTCGGCAACTGTGGCAACCAGTGGCACCATGATTTCTGGATGCGGTGTGCCATTTTCGAGCAATCGCACTGCGGTCGCTTCTGCAATTGCACGTACTTGCAATGCAAACAAACCAGGGAACATCAAACCGAGTCGAACGCCACGCAATCCGAGCATCGGATTCATTTCATGCATGCGACTGACTGCGGAGAGCAAAGTGCGGTCGGCCTCAGTGACATTGCCGTCGCGTTCCGCTAGTGCAACGCGTACGGATAGGTCTGTGTAGTCCGGGAGGAATTCATGCAACGGCGGATCAATGAGTCGAATAACGACTGGCAATCCGTCCATCGCTTCAAGAATTCCTGTGAAATCTTGAATCTGCAATGGAAGTAAAGCATCAAGCGCATGTTTCATGTCAATGTCGCTTGCAGCGAGAATCAAACGCTCTACAAGTTCGCGACGTGCACCGAGGAACATGTGTTCCGTGCGAGCGAGACCAATACCTTCTGCGCCCATGCGACGCGCACGAGCAGCATCTTCTGCCGTGTCGGCATTCGCCCGAATCGACATGCGGCGCACAGAATCTGCGTGGAAAATCAAGTGATCAACAGCGCGCACGAGTGGATCGGCTGCAATTTCTTGTGGTGCAAGTTCGCCGTTGAAATATTGCGTGACAGCGGATGCGGTGACGGCAACTTCTCCGGCAAAGACTTCTCCGCTAGTGCCATCAATTGAAATGACATCACCTTCTCGGAAAACTCGACCGGTGCTTGTGGTTGCGGTTCCATGATGAACATCGACGACCAATTCGTCTGCACCACACACCGCAGTTTTTCCCATTCCGCGAGCAACAACTGCTGCATGCGATGTCTTGCCACCGCGACTGGTCAGAATGCCAACCGATGCCACCATACCTGCGAGATCGTCGGGATTAGTCTCTTTACGAACCAGCACAACCTTCATTCCACCAGCTGCGAGTTCAACTGCGCGCTGAGCAGTGAAGGCAATGTGTCCCACTGCAGCGCCAGGTGATGCCGCAATTCCAGTGGTCAAAAGATCGCGTTCACCACTGGCAACAAATCGTGGGAACATCAGGTGCATAAGTTGTGCGCCAGTGACACGTTGCAGTGCTTCAGTCTGCGAAATCAAACCTTCTTCCACCAATTGCACAGCAATGCGGAAGGCGGCGGCTGGAGTACGTTTTCCAACGCGAGTTTGCAACATCCACAATTTTCCATTTTCGACAGTGAATTCAATGTCGCACAAGTCGCGGTAATGCTTTTCGAGAGTGTGCATGACTTCAAGAAGTTCCTTGTGAGCTTCAGGGAGCATCGTGGACATGTCATCAAGTTTCAATGTATTGCGAATACCCGCCACCACATCTTCGCCCTGCGCATTGGTCAGCCAGTCGCCGTATGCGCCTGACATGCCTGATGCAGGGTCTCGCGTGAATGCCACGCCAGTCCCAGATTCTTCGCCGCGATTACCAAACACCATGGTGCAAATGTTCACTGCAGTACCAAGGTCTTCGGCGATATGTTCTTGACGACGATACAACTTTGCGCGGTCTGTATTCCAGGAGGTAAATACAGCCCGAATCGCGAGATCAAGTTGTTCATATACATCTTGAGGGAATTCATTACCAGTTTCGCGTTTGTAAATGTCTTTGAATTTCGAAACAACTTCTCGCAAATCTTCGACGCCAAGATCGACATCGTGTTTTGCGCCAATTTTGGTTTTGACTTCATCAAGTGCATTTTCGAAATGTTCAGCATCCACGCCACTTACTGTTTTGCCAAACATGGCAATCAAGCGACGGTACGAGTCGTAAGCGAAGCGCTCGTTGTTGGTGACTTTTGCGAGTCCTGCAACCGTGGTGTCGTTGAGGCCAATATTGAGGACTGTTTCCATCATGCCTGGCATGGAGAACTTGGCACCCGAGCGGACGGAGACGAGTAGCGGATCGTTGGCATCGCCGAAGTGGCGGCGACTGCGAGCTTCGGTCGCGGCAAGCGCTGTGCCAATCTGCGCATTCATTCCGTCCGGCTCTTTACCTTCATAAAGGTATGCCTTGCACGCTTCTGTGGTGATGGTGAACCCAGGGGGGACTGGAAGCCCAAGACGGGTCATTTCAGCGAGGTTTGCGCCTTTTCCACCTAATAGGTCGGACATCGAGCGATCGCCTTCAGTGAAGTCATAAACGAACTTGGTCATTGGAGCCTCCTGAGCCTCAATCACATATGTGCACAGTTGTGAACGCCTGTGACTATGAGCACACACTACACACAAACTCGTGGTGGAGGTAAGGGTCGGAAGTCCGAATTTCGCGCCTAATCTTGCGCCACTTCAACGCAAAGGATTTCTCGTGTCACGTCTGCGCCCACTCGTGCACTTCACCGTCACATCAGGCTGGATGAACGATCCGCATGGTGTCACCTTTGATGGCGAGAAGTACCACATGTTCTACCAATATGTGCCGGGCGTGACGTCATGGGAATCGCATTTGCTCTGGGGTCATGCCGTTTCTGATGACCTAGTGAATTGGCAAGAAATCGAACCGGCTTTGCATCCATTGGAAACTGAAGTTGGCTGCTGGTCAGGCTCTGTGGTGATCAACGATGACAAAGTGCCCGTCATGTTCTACACAAGTCCAAAAAATGAAGAATGGGGCCATGGCCGCGTCGTAGCTGCGAATGGAAGCTTTGATTGGAAAGTGTGGACTCGTACGTCGGAGACACCACTTGTTGATGGTCCAGCAGAGCCGACGTATTTTGATTTTCGTGATCCGCAAGTTCGCCGCGATGGCGATGTCTGGAAGATGACT
>JBEGON010000098.1:0-7182 GCA_041181965.1 Actinomycetota bacterium | reverse complement strand
GACTTATAAACCAAGTTCTTGTAGCGAGTACGCCGCGAGATACGGGAATCCAGCTTCGACAATTTTCGCACCTGCGCCACGATCCACAATCACCGCGACGGCCACGACTTCTGCACCCGCTTCTTTCAACGCCTCGACAGCTGTCAGCACCGAACCACCTGTAGTGGAGGTGTCTTCAACAGCGATGACTTTGCGTCCTGCAACATCTGGACCTTCAATGCGGCGCTGTAGTCCATGAGCCTTTTCCGCCTTACGCACCACAAATGCGTCAAGTTTGCGACCCTTCTTAGCGGCCGCATGCAACATGGCTGTTGCGACCGGATCTGCCCCGAGAGTGAGGCCACCGACTGCGTCGTAGTCGTAATCCTTCAAGAGATCGAGCATGACTTCGCCAACAAGTGGTGCTGCTACAGCATCCAGAGTCACACGTCGCAGATCAACGTAGTAATCGGCTTCCTTGCCGCTCGACAAAATTACTTTGCCATGAACAACAGCCTTGTTGAGTATTTCTTCACGGAGTGCGGAGCGTGCTTCAGTCATGCGGGCAAGCCTAGTTGGGGACACTTTCAAGATGGAGTGAGAGTATGCGCCCATGACGAGTCGCGTGATTGTGCTGCCAAGCCTTGATGGTGCAGCGCTTGCAGAATTCGCGGCGAATCTTGCTGCTTCATTGAGCCCAGTGGAAGTCGATTTGGTCGGAGGCATTCATCATGAACTTCCCGAACACGAATGGATCGCGCAAGTCTCTTTGGCAATCAGCCGTACAGACAACGATCTTGAGACCATCCATCTTGTTGCGTTCGGTGAGACTACTTCTCGACTTCCAGCAGTTGCATTTTCTCAACGCGCAGCTCGCCGGCGCGTTCAATCCTACGTCTGCATCAATCACATTCCGCAAGGTCAGTTTGTAGATTGGCCAGACGCGCCAGTGACCTTTGTTAAGTCCGATTCACTTCTCGTGGCAGAGATTTCATCAACCGCGAAATTGCGAGGTTGGGACATGATGGAATCGTCATACGACGAACTTCATCTCGCCGTAGCGAACGCGATTAAGCAATACTCGCTTTGATTAATTGCGCGAACGATTGCGTGTGCTGTATCCAACTCGACGCACAAAAGCGCGTGGAGCAATCGCAATAATGAGTGTCAACATTTTGTACTGCCAACCTGGAACACTCACTATCTTGCCGCGTCGATGATCGCGCCAACCAGCACGCACCATTGACGATGCATCGAGCCACAACCAGCGAGGGATTTCGTTTTTGTTGATGCCCGCTCGTTGGTGGAATTCAGTATGTGTGTAGCCCGGACATAATGCAGAAATCTTGATGCCACTTCCACGGAGTTCTTGTGCAAGCCCTTCGACAAAAACAGTGTTCCATGCTTTTGCAGCACTGTATGTGCCACCTGCGATAAAGGACGCGACGGAAGAAACAACCACAACGTCACCACTTCCGCGCTGCTTCATTGCACCGAGTGCAGCATGAGAAAGTTGCATAACAGCCGATACCAAAACATCGAGCATGTACTGCTCGCGAGTCACATCCCCAGTGGCAAAACGTTGATTGAGTCCAAGACCAGCATTGTTGATCAACACATCGACAGGTTTATCTGGTGAGGCGAGTCGCTGTGCCACTCGCTCCAAGTCTGCAAAGACTGACAAGTCTGCTGGAAACACTTCGCAAGTCACTGTCGGGAATGAGGACTCAATTTCTTGTTTTGTTTCATTCAGACGTTCAACACTGCGCGAAACCAGAACTAGGTTGTGACCTTCGCTGGCAAGAAGACGACAGAATTCGCGGCCGATGCCCGCACTTGCTCCAGTAATTAACGCAGTCATATGCGTAGTGTGCTGCAAGACTTAGCGAGAACGGCGTTGTGGACGCCACACGACCACCGCAGTAGAGGCCGACTGACGCGATATTTCTTCGAGACGTTGCCGAAGTCGAAGATTGTCATTTTCAAGCTGCATGATGCGCTGAATACCTGCGAGGTTGACACCATCTGCGGTCAGTTCGGTGACTTCACGCAGTCGGGCGATATCGCGCAAGGAATACAAGCGAGTACGGCCTTCAGTGCGACTCGGACTTACTAAGCCCAGTCGGTCATATTGACGCAAGGTTTGCGGATGCAAATTCGCAAGTTGTGCGGCAACCGTGATGCCATAAACCGCTGCATCAACATCAATGTCGGGAAAACGAGGGTCTACGCCGGCCATTACTCACCGTCCGGATTGATTCGCGGTGCAGATGCAGCGCGAGCTAGAAGTTCTTCGCGTGGGTCGACATCTGCAGTTGCGGATTGGAAATCTTCGAGCGCAGCGCGGGCTGCCTTGGAAAGTTTTTGCGGGACTGCAATCTCAACAGTCACAAGTAGATCGCCTGACTTGTGCTTTTCGGATGGAACGCCACGACCCTTAATGCGGAAAGTTTTTCCTGACATCGTGCCCGCGGGAATCTTCAATCGCACAGAACCACCTGTGACAACGGGCACTGCTACTTCAGCTCCCAGAGTTGCTTCGGTCAATGAAATCGGAACCGTGATTGTGAGATGTTCCTCTTTGCGACCAAAAACAGGATGGGGTGTCACACGCACTCGCACCATGAGATCACCTTTAGGTCCGCCAAGACGTCCAGGTCCTCCGCGGCGCGCGATGCGAATGAGCGCACCATCTTTGACACCTTGTGGAATCTTCACTTGCACGTTACGAGTCCGGCGAACAATTCCTTTACCGCGACAATCTTTGCAAGGGTTGTCGATGATGCGACCAGTTCCGGAACAATCACGACACGCTTGCGGGAAAGCAAAACCGCCTGCATTGCGCGCTGTTTGCCCACTCCCTCGACATGTGCCACATGTTTTGGGTTGTGAACCAGCGGCAGCACCTGAACCAGAGCATCCAGGACACGTATCTTCGCCAGTCAAAACAACTGGAGTTGTGACGCCTTGAAGTGCATCTGCAAATGAAATCGTCATCGCAACTTCAAGGTCGTCACCACGCGTTGGACGGTTACTTGCGCCACCACCAAACATTCCACCGAACATGCCGCCGAGAAGATCATCCATGTTGACGTTGCCTTGAAAACCGCCACCATTGAATCCACCCTGCGGTCCACCAAACCCTTGGCCACTACCGCGGAATGCTCCCGAAGCTGCGGCGTCGCGAATTTGGTCGTATTCCGCGCGCGACTTGTCGTCACTCAACACGTCATACGCTTCTGAAACTTCCTTGAACTTCGCTTCAGCTGCAGCATTGTTTGGATTGGCATCAGGGTGATGAGCTTTCGCAAGTTTGCGATAGGACTTCTTAATCTCATCTGCAGTTGCAGTTTTTGCAACGCCAAGGGTCTTATAGAAATCTTTTTCTATCCAATCTTGATTCATCCGTCACCCCTTTCCGAGATTGATGCCACACGATTCGATTCTTGAAAACTAGTTTCCGCGAACGACGTCTTCTACTGCTACACGAGCTGGACGCAAAACACGACCAGCATGGCGGAATCCAGATTGATACACCGCGGTCACAACAGTGACAACGTCTCCGGTTTCTTCGGTCGTTTGATGTGTCATCGCTTCGTGTAAGGCAGGATCAAAATCTTCACCGACTGCACCGAAAGTCTCTAGCCCGAATCTTTGGACTACACCATCAACTGCATCGCTTACGCTCTTGAAGGCGCCATTAAGTTCATCATGTTCACGAGCACGACCAAAGTCATCGAGAACTGGCAAAAGAGCAGCGAGTACTTCTGAAACTGCCATGTCACGTGCAAGTGTGCGATCGCGTTCGACACGTTTGCGGTAATTGGCATATTCCGCACTTAACCGCTGCAAATCTGCAGTCAGTTCTTCTAGTTTTGACTCGACTCCGTTGTTTTCGGCCGGAGCTTCGGTGCTGGGCTCGTTGCCGAGCCCAGCTTCCGTTGCTTCGTTTACGCCATCAGCGTCGGTCATGATTACTTATCCTCGTCGATGACTTCACCTTCAACGATGTCTTCATCGCTGTCGTGTGATTCATTCGATGGTGCACTTTGTGCATTCGAGTACATGGCTGCACCGATTTCTTGCGAGAGCTGAGAAACGCGTTCGGTGCCAGACTTGATTGCGGCATCGTCTTCGTTGGTCAAAGCTGTCTTGAGTTCGGCAACTGCATTCTCAAGATCAGCCTTTTGTTCTGGAGAAATCTTGTCTTCGTTTTCCTTGACAAATTTCTCCGTCTGGTAGACGAGCGACTCCGCAATGTTGCGCGCTTCGACCTGTTCTTTGCGAGCAGCGTCTTCTGCAGCGTGCGACTCTGCGTCCTTCATCATGCGATCGATTTCTTCCTTGGAAAGACCAGAACCACCAGTGATGGTGATCGACTGTTCTTTGCCGGTTCCGAGATCCTTCGCACCCACATGCACAATGCCGTTCGCGTCGATGTCGAATGTGACTTCAATCTGTGGCACTCCGCGTGGTGCTGGTGGCAATCCAACGAGTTCGAAAGTGCCCAGTTTTTTATTGAACTGAGTCATTTCGCGCTCACCCTGGAATACCTGGATGCTCACTGATGGCTGATTGTCATCGGCCGTCGTGAAGATCTGTGAACGCTTCGTAGGAATTGTGGTGTTGCGTTCGATGATGCGAGCCATGATGCCGCCCTTGGTTTCGATACCAAGAGTCAAAGGTGTGACGTCGAGGAGCAAAACATCCTTGACTTCACCCTTCAAAACACCTGCCTGCAAAGCAGCACCAACAGCAACTACTTCGTCAGGGTTTACACCCTTATTTGGTTCGCGACCACCGGTCAACTTCTTTACTAGTTCGACGACCATTGGCATTCGGGTTGAACCACCGACAAGAACGACGTGATTTATTTTGCTGACATCAACACCAGCGTCTTTGATTACTTTCTCAAATGGAACACGGCAACGATCAAGCAACTTTACAGTCAACTGTTCGAACTGTGCACGAGTGAGAGTGTCATCAAGGTGGAGTGGGCCGTCTGCCGACGCAGTGATGTAAGGCAAATTGATGACAGTCTGCATTGACTGAGACAAGTCAATCTTTGCTTTTTCAGCAGCTTCCTTGAGACGCTGCATTGCCATCTTGTCCTTTGAAAGATCAACGCCCTGGTTGTTCTTGAAAGTTGTTACCAAGTGTTCGATGATGGCTTCGTCCCAATCATCACCACCAAGGTTGTTGTCACCGCTCGTTGCTTTTACTTCAACAACACCATCGCCAATGTCGAGCAATGAAACGTCAAACGTTCCACCACCAAGGTCGAACACCAAAATGGTTTGTTCTTTGTCACCTTTGTCGAGACCGTATGCAAGAGCTGCAGCAGTTGGTTCGTTGATGATGCGCAACACATTAAGTCCGGCGATCTCGCCAGCTTCTTTTGTTGCTTGACGTTGTGCGTCATCGAAGTAAGCAGGAACTGTGATGACAGCGTCGGTGATTGATTCGCCGAGGTATGCCTCTGCGTCACGCTTTAACTTCATCAAAGTTCGCGCGCTGATTTCTTGCGCGCGGTATTTCTTGCCATCGATGTCTACATTCCAGTTGGTGCCCATGTGGCGCTTCACTGAACGGATTGTGCGATCAGGATTTGTAACGGCCTGACGCTTTGCGACTTCACCAACCAGCACTTCGCCGTTTTTAGCGAATGCAACGATCGATGGAGTGGTGCGAGCGCCTTCGGCGTTCGCGATGACGGTGGGTTCGCCACCTTCCAGTACTGATACGACTGAATTTGTGGTTCCGAGGTCGATACCGACTGCACGGGCCATTGTTGTTACCTCCATATGTGCGACGCTCACGTGAGCGCGATGAGCCGAGATTAGGTCAGATTGGGGAATCTGTCATTTTGAGATTCAC
This sequence comes from Actinomycetota bacterium, assembly GCA_041181965.1. Classification (GTDB taxonomy): domain Bacteria; phylum Actinomycetota; class Actinomycetes; order S36-B12; family UBA5976; genus JAFMIT01. Next base: position 1,326 of record JBEGON010000098.1, on the reverse strand, counting down.
CTAATCTGAGTCGTCAAGACTCATATCTGTAGACATCAACGGAGTGAAGGAGGGATCTATTCCCAATGAAAAAGGGATACTTTGAAAAACATTAGGCGGTTTGCCCGAAATAGACCGAAAAATCAGGGGCTGGCGGCGGCCAGGGCTCAGGAGACATCGGTGATGTGGAAGTTCTGGAATGAGCGACTTGGCGTCGGGCCGCGCTGGTTTTGGTAGCGGCTGCCGTACACGCTTGAGCCATAAGGATGCTCGCTGGCAGACGACATCTTGATGAAGCACAGCTGCCCGATCTTCATTCCGGGCCACAGGGTGACTGGGAGATTGGCGACATTGCTGAGCTCCAACGTCACGTGACCGATGAAGCCAGGATCGATAAAGCCAGCGGTTGCGTGGGTCAACAAGCCCAAGCGACCAAGGGATGACTTTCCTTCGACGCGCGCCGCAACATCTTCTGGCAAGGAAACAACCTCAAAGGTGCTGCCCAACACGAATTCGCCTGGATGAAGCACGAAAGGTTCATCCGGTGCGACTTCTACAGCGCGAGTGAGATCTGGCTGCTCTTGGCGTGGGTCAATGAACTGATAGCGATGGTTCTCAAAAGTGCGAAAGAAACGATCAAGACGGATATCAACCGAGGCCGGTTGGACCATCGTCTCGTCATATGGCTCAAGCCGAATCCGGCCAGCAGCAATTTCGTCTTTGATGTCGCGATCAGAAAGAAGCACGAGCGAAGGTTAGTGCTGACGGAAGTCAGTTCCACACGAGGCGCAAGAAGTTTCGCCTGCCGGCACCCGCACTCCACACACTGGACATGGTCGCGAATTGAGGCGACGTTTGGTCCATGCCGCCACTCGAAAAGGCGCCGAAACAACCGAGAGGATGACGAGCCACACGATAAAGACGCCACCGTCGAAACCATTCGACTGAGATGTTGCGCTCCAAAACGCAAAGAGCATCGCGAAGAACATAAACCACTGTCCACCAGTGACTTTGTACTTTCGGTTATAGCTGCGCAAGCCTTCGCGCGCTTCGGATGCAAAATCTGACAGATTTATTTCGACTGGTTGTTGTTCAGCGCTTTGCTGATTGCGCATTGATTCGAGCCAATTGCGCTGCGAATACATGTCGAGATCGTCGGGCTTCTTACTCAGTTCTTTTACTGGCTTATTTTCTGCGTTGTTATCGGCCATGTCCCCCATCACCTTTCGTCTGTACAACGAGTCTTCTCGTCGTAGGGTCGAGAGTAAAGACCCCTACTGACTTTGGTCGGCTTTCTCTAATTCGTCAGCCCGCGCCATGGCCTTGAGCATGGTGTCGACGCTCTCT
>JBEGON010000097.1:0-6274 GCA_041181965.1 Actinomycetota bacterium | reverse complement strand
ACATGCTGACTTACCGACACCTGGTTCACCAACAAGAACAGGGTTGTTCTTGGTGCGGCGCGAAAGAATTTGCATGACGCGTTCGATTTCTGTCGTGCGTCCAATGACTGGATCGAGTTTTCCATCGCGAGCAGCTTGCGTCAGGTTACGACCGAACTGATCGAGCACGAGCGAAGTTGAAGGAGTTCCTTCTTTTTCTGCATTCTGTGCCTGAGGTTCTTTTCCTTGGTAACCACTCAAAAGTTGAATTACTTGCTGACGCACACGATTGAGATCTGCGCCGAGAGTTTCGAGCACCTTTGCAGCAACGCCTTCGCCTTCGCGAATGAGGCCAAGCAAAATGTGTTCGGTACCAATGTAGTTGTGACCGAGTTGGAGAGCTTCACGCAATGAGAGCTCAAGAACTTTTTTGGCACGAGGCGTGAACGGAATGTGACCACTAGGTGCGGTCTGTCCCTGACCAATCGTTTCTTCAACCTGTGCGCGCACAGACTCGAGCGAGATGTTCATCGCTTCGAGGGCTTTGGCAGCAACGCCTTCACCTTCGTGGATGAGCCCGAGCAAGATGTGCTCGGTGCCGATGTAGTTATGGTTGAGCATGCGAGCCTCTTCTTGGGCGAGCACGACTACGCGCCGAGCGCGATCGGTAAACCTTTCAAACATCAGTGCACCTTTCTGTTGCCTCAAGCCTATTGCGGTGGTCCGCCACCGACACCTCGAAGCCCTCTACGTATCTAACCGCGAGAACGGCCGATTTGTTCCCCAACTGTTCGCAGTATGAAACGGCCGCCGGTGAGGGGGACGTCACTCGTTACGCTCGCCCCGTGAGCGCAATTCCCCTCGCTGCAAGCCATGCAGATGCCAACCTTCGGGCTGAAATCCGCCGTTTGGGTGTCATTTTGGGGCAAACCCTGGCCGAGCTCGAAAGCGAGCAATTGCTCGCAACCGTTGAGTTGGTCCGCCGTGAAGTGCGCGAAAACCCCGATGGTGCGGTGAAGACCCTCAATGAATTGCCACTTCCTGACGCCATTCGCCTGACCCGAGCTTTCGGTACCTATTTCACCCTCGCAAACGTTGCTGAGCAGGTTTATCGCGCCCGCGAACTTCACGATGATCGACGGGCAACTGGTGGTGCTCTTGCACGCGCGGCCCATCGCCTGAGTGCAGCCGGAGTTCCTGCGCGTGAAATCACTGAAGGTTTGTCGCGCATGAACACGCGACCCGTCTTCACCGCACACCCCACTGAGGCAGCACGTCGTTCGGTTCTGTTGAAAATTCGTCAGATTGCAGACTTGTTGTCCCAGCCCGATGACACGCATCGCAACAGCCAGCTTCGCGAAGCGGTCTCGCTCTTATGGCAAACCGACGAACTTCGGTTGATGCGACCGGAAGTTCTAGATGAAGCGCGTAATGCTTTGTACTTCCTCGATGAATTGGTGCGTGGTCCACTTGCTTCAATTCTGAGTGAATTGGAACATTTCATTGCAGAAATCGGCGCAAAGCTTCCATTCGATGCAACTCCTCTCACATTCGGCACCTGGATTGGTGGTGACCGAGATGGAAATCCATTTGTTACTCCAGAAGTCACTCTCAATGTTTTGTCGATGCAACGCGATCACGCAATTCGTGCAGTTCTGTTCCACCTCGATGAGGTCATCGAAAAACTTTCTCTTTCAGAACGATTGATGGGTGAGGGTCGCGATGAAGAACTCTGGAAGAGCATCGAACGAGACATTCAAAATCTTCCAGAACTCGATAAGCGGTATCTACGCATCAACGCAGAAGAACCATGGCGATTGAAATTGACGTGTGTTCGCCAAAAACTTGTGAACTCACGAACTCGATTGAGTACTCGTTCTTCACATGTCGAGGGACATGACTACATGTCGAATGAAGATTTGTTGGCTGATTTGCAGCAGGTCTTTGATTCGCTGACCAACCTTCCAAAGCCAAATACAGCTGCAGTCGCACTCTTCGGCCGCTTCATGCGAGTCATGCGTGCCACCGGCCTGCGCCTTGCCACCATGGACGTGCGTGAACACTCTGAGAAACACCATCATGCTTTGAGTTATTTCTTCGATGGCTCGCTCGACGGTACCTATGCGAAATCCACTCTCGACGAGAAGATGATTATTCTCACCGAAGCACTTGGCGCAGAAAACGATCATGCTTTTGACGAAAGCACATTCGACGAAGTTGGCAAAAACACACTTGGCGCGTTCAAATCCATTAAAACTGCACAAGACCGCTTTGGAAAAGACGTTATTGAGACCTACATCATCTCAATGACCAAAGGTCCCCATGACGTCCTCGCGGCTGCAGTTCTTGGTCGCGCTGCTGGCTTGATTGACATCGGTGAAGGCATCGCACGTGTTGGTTTTGCGCCATTACTCGAAACTGTTGATGAACTCCGTAAAGCTGCAGAGATTCTCGACATCTTGCTTTCCAATCCTGTGTACCGCCAACTCGTACGTCTGCGTGGCGATGAACAAGAAGTCATGCTCGGTTACAGCGATAGCAATAAAGATGCGGGCATCACAACTTCGCAGTGGGAAATTCACTTGGCACAACGCATGTTGCGCGACGTTGCAGCACATCATGGTGTGCATCTGCGACTCTTCCATGGTCGCGGTGGAACGGTCGGTCGCGGTGGTGGACCTACCTATGATGCAATTCTTGCTCAGCCATGGGGCGTGCTTGACGGAGAAATCAAGATCACCGAACAAGGCGAAGTGATTTCGGACAAGTACTTGTTGCCGTCACTGGCTCGCGCTAACTTGCGTCAGACTCTTGCAGCGGTTGTTGAGTCCACGATGTTGCACCATAAGCCTCGCCAGTTCCCAGACGAATTAGCGCTGTGGGACAAAGTCATGACAACTGCATCGGATGCGGCTTTCGCCAAGTACCGCAGCCTGATCGAAGATCCGCAACTCGCTCGCTACTTTGCACTTTCAACTCCAGTCGAAGAATTGGCTGAAGTACATATGGGTTCTCGTCCATCACGCCGCCCAGATACAAACGCAGGCATTGAAGGTTTGCGCGCAATTCCATGGGTCTTCGGCTGGACTCAGTCTCGACAGATTGTTCCCGGTTGGTACGGCGTCGGAACTGCATTGAAGGCAGCGCGCGAAGCTGGCCATACGGAAACCCTGAAGCGGATGCATGAAGACTGGCACTTCTTCAGCAACTTTTTGTCGAACGTTGAAATGACGCTGGCAAAAACTGATCTCACCGTCGCTCGACACTATGTCGATCTCTTGGTTCCGCAGGAGATGCACCACATTTTTGAAGATATTGTTGAAGAACACCAAAGAACAATTCGTGAGATTTTGCTCGTGACCGGTGCAGATGTTCTCCTTCAGCAAAACGCTGCACTGTCTTCAACTCTTCAGATTCGCGACTTCTACTTGTTGCCCATCCAGTACTTGCAGGTGTCACTTCTCCAACGCGCACGTGCGATGCGTGAAAGTGGTCAAGAAGTGGATGCTGAATTGAAGCGCGCGCTTTCGCTCACCATCAACGGTATCGCCACCGGACTTCGCAACACCGGCTGATTCATTTCTCTATCGAGAAAGCAAGCGAAGCATTCGGGTGTTGCCCAAAGTATTTGGCTTCACTCTTTCGAGACCGAGCATTTCCGCAACACCTTCGTCGTAAGACTCAAGTAGCTGTTCAAAGACTGCAGTATCAACAGGTGCACCATCAATCGCCTCAAAACCATGACGCGCAAAGAAATCAGTTTCGAAGGTAAGGCAGAACAATCGCGTGACACCGAGAGCTCGTCCGCGATCAATGAGTAGTTCGAGAAGCGTGCCACCTACACCTGAGTGACGTAGTTCTGGTGAAACCGCCAATGTACGAATCTCAGCAAGGTCTTCCCACATCACATGCAAGGCACCACAGGCGACAACTTTGTCATCTTGAATCGCGACCAAGAATTCCTGCATATCTTCATACAGAGTCACGATTGGCTTCTCGAGAAGTCGTCGTTCAGCCGCGTAAACATCGATGAGATCACTAATACCGCGGACGTCTTTTGTTCGTGCGGGCCGAATCACGATGCCATTAGGCAGCACTACATCGGGAGAAAGTGGCACTTCAGTGACGTTCTGGCTTAACCAATGGGAAAAGGATGGTTTCGCGAATACCTAAACCAGACAATGCCATGAGCAATCGATCGATTCCCATACCAACACCACCCATTGGTGGTGCGCCATATTCGAGTGCACGCAAAAAGTCTTCATCCAGTCGCATAGCTTCAGCGTCACCGCGAGCAGCGAGTGCTGATTGGGCAACCAAACGTTCACGCTGAATTACAGGGTCAACTAATTCTGAGTAGCCGGTGGCAAGTTCGAAACCATCAACATAGAGATCCCACTTCTCAACCACACCAACAATTTCGCGATGATCGCGAACGAGTGGTGATGTGTCAACAGGGAAATCACGCACGAAAGTGGGTCCGACAAAATTCGGCGCGACGTGATGTTCGAAGAGTTCTTCAACAAACTTGCCATGCACCCAAGTCTTTTCAGGTTTGATGTCGACCTTCTTTGCAAGCTCGACTAATCGTTCGATGGGAGTATCAGGCGTGATTGCCTCGCCGACCGCTTGCGAAACAGCTGGGAACATTGAAACGGAGGTCCAGTCGCCACCCAAATCATGGACGGTGCCATCAAAGTGTGTGACCTGCAGAGTCCCGCAAACATCAAGTGCCGCTTTTTGGATGAGTTCTTTAGTGAGATCTGCCATGTCGTTGTAGTCGGAATACGACTTGTAGAACTCAAGCATTGCAAATTCTGGTGAGTGGGTTGAGTCGGCACCTTCATTGCGGAAGTTGCGATTGATTTCAAAAACTCGCTCGATACCACCGACGACGCAACGCTTCAGGAAAAGTTCCGGTGCGATGCGCAGAAAGAGTTGGATGTCGAAAGCATTTGAGTGCGTAGAAAATGGTCGTGCGGCTGCACCGCCGTGCAAAGTTTGCAGCATTGGAGTTTCGACTTCAGTAAATCCGTGAGATGCAAAAGTTGAACGCAAAGAATTCATCGCTGCAGGGCGCATACGTGCCATCTGTCGTGCTTCTGGGCGCATAATCAAATCAACATAACGTTGACGAACTCGTGTTTCTTCAGACAATGGCTTGTGCGCGACCGGAAGTGGTCGCAGCGCTTTGCTCACCATTTGCCAGGTGGTAGCAAGTAACGAGAGTTCGCCGCGACGTGAAGAAATGACTTCGCCCGTGACTCCGACAAAGTCACCGATATCTACCGTGCTCTTCCAATCGGCCAGGGCGTCTTCCCCGACCTGATCAAGTGAGAGCATTGCCTGCACTTCAGTGCCATCCCCGTCCCGCACAGTGGCAAAGCACAACTTGCCGGTGTTGCGAACAAAAATCACACGTCCAGAAATGGAGTGCGTAATTCCTGTCGTCTCGTCAGCCTGTAGGTGGCCAAACTGCGCACGCAAGTCGGAAATCGTGATGGTGCGACCAAAAGTTACGGGGTAAGGCTCGCGGCCTTCCGCAAGAAGTCGCTCACGCTTGCCGTGACGCACCTGCATTTGTTCGGGCAGGTCGTCAACATCAGAATCCATGGGTTCTTGCGCGCCGTTATCTTGAGTCACAGTGGTGAAGCCTACTTTGCAGTGATTCAGTCCTGATTGCGCTCGTAGACGAGTCGCAAACCTTGCAAAGTGAGGTCGGGGTTGTGATGTGTGATGGTGCGAGATTCTGCAACAACGATGCCAGCGAGCCCACCTGTCGCAATAACTGATGCCACTGGTTGATCAAGTTCAGCCTTGATGCGTTCAACCAGACCATCGACCTGCCCAGCAAATCCGTAGATTGCGCCGGACTGCAAAGCCTCGACCGTGTTTTTGCCAATCACATTTCGGGGGCGAGTAAGTTCGACTTTACGCAACTGTGCGGCGCGAGAAGCAAGCGCTTCAATCGAGATCTCTACGCCTGGCGCTAGTGCACCACCAAGAAACTCTCCTCTGGCAGAAACCACATCAAGGTTCGTTGATGTACCAAAGTCCACCACAATCGACGGTCCGCCGTACAACGTGAAGGCAGCCAAAGTATTCACGATGCGATCGGCGCCGACTTCTTTCGGATTATCGGTCAAGATGGGAACCCCAGTTTTGGTTCCGGGTTCTACATACACATGTTGGACATCTGGGTAGTAGCGATTGAGCATCGTGCGCATTTCGCGAAGTACCGCCGGCACGGTGCTACATAATGCGACGCCATCGATGTCGTCGCGGCCGGCTAGTA
>JBEGON010000096.1:0-4779 GCA_041181965.1 Actinomycetota bacterium | reverse complement strand
GTTGTTGATCGTTCAAGAAACCGGTTCCAATTCGCTTGCCTCAACCTTGACGCAATTGGCGCGAATGGCTCGCCAGCGCAGAGAGCTCATCAACGAGGTTCATGGACGACAAGCCATCACGGTGAATGCTGCTCGTGTGGCAGTGGCCGCTCCATGGCTCGTTCTCTTTCTTACCTCGACTCGTCCGCAAACTCGATTGGCGTTTTCGACTTTGGCAGGTCTGGAAGTCATCGGCGTGGTAGCCATAGTGACGGCTCTTTCATACCTCCTGATGAAAAGACTCGCAGCGATCTATCAACTTGGATTAATCTCATGAATGTCGTTGGTGCTGCGTGTGGTGCGTCATTTGCATTTGGAATTCTGCTTATGCGAAACAATCTGAGGACGTCGTTCTCACTAGCACGTGAGTATTGGAAGCATTTCGCGAACAATGACACTGAGACTGCAGCCCGAATAAGTGTTGGTTCAGCGACTCTGTTGGCAACCTTTGTTCTGGCCGCAGTTGGGAAGTTTTCGTTGATTCAAACTCTCGCTGCGAGTGTTATCACTACTTGTGGTGCACTTGTGATTCAAGACAATGGATGGAAGAACGAGCGACGAGACAAAATATTAGCCATTTCATTGACCACTCCTGCATGGCTTGATGTTTGCGCGTTATGTCTCCAAGCTGGTCTTCCGCCACGCGATGCCTTGACTCAGTCCTTAGGGGGAGCTGCTGTCGAAGTACAGCAAGCGTGGGGAGCGCTTTCAGATGCAAAAGACGTGCCTTTGGTTCGCGCACTCGAAAATGTGGCTTTCTCCGAAGTAGACCCTGTCACCTCAAGAGTTGCCAGTTCACTTCTGGTTTCGCTAGAGAGAGGCACTCCCGTGGCAGAAGTGCTCATATCGCTGAGCTCGGAAATTCGGTCTGAGAATCGGCGTGCGTTACTCGAGATTGCTGCAAAGAAGGATGTCACGATGATGTTGCCTGTTGTTTTTGGGATCCTTCCCGCTGTAACAGTCGTGGCACTCTTTCCAGCTTTTCAAACACTCACGGCACTCAATTAGAAAGGAAATATATGAACAATCTCATCGTAAAAATCATCGGTCGTATCCATTCAGATCGTGGCGATGTGCCTGGATGGGTTCTGGTAACTGTCATGACAGCTGGACTCGTAACAGCTCTCTGGCTGATTGCCGATGGTCAACTTACTCGTGTTCTCAATGACTCAATCACGTCTATTGGCGGCAACTAAAGTTTCAAAGTCCGAGCGCGGAAGTGCTGTTGTGGGCTTTGTTGTGGGAGCTCCACTCATCGCCCTGATTGCGACCTACTGCATTTCGTTGTCCGGATATGTGTGGTCTCGAGAATTAATAAGCGATGCAGTGCGAGAGCAATTACATGCAGTGAGCATCGGGGAGGTATCGCGCGCTGCAGCACAAGCGGCAATCCGCGAGAGCTTGTCACAAAGAGACTGGTTGGTTGAATCGATGTCGTGGAATGAAACCATGATTGATGGTGCAACAGTTCTTTCGCTACAAGTCTGCTATCGCATCGACTCTGCACTTCTACTGCCGTCAGTAACAATTTCTGAGAGTGATGTTCTCCAATGAAGGATGATGGCAATGTGGCTGTTGAATTGATTTTCGCTGTAACACTTGTCTGTATGCTCTTTGTTCCGGCCATCACAACGATTGCAGATTTCGCAGACGCCAGACGAGATGTTTCGAGTGTTTCCAATTCAATGTCAAAAGCGTGGCAACTGACTGGTGCTAGACCTGCGTTGGATGTTTTTGAAGAAACAACGTCTCGACGTCTCGCTATCGAAGCCCGCTGCACTCCCGCATGTGATTCTCCCGGTGCTGTCGTGACGGTAAGAGTGAAGACGTATGTCCGGCTTCTCAAGGAATTCGAGATTTCCCATTCCCAAGTAGTGGTGCTCAGCAAATATGGCTAATGACGACTCTGGCTCGATACTGCTTTGGACAATCGGCGTTTTGCTCGTCATGACTTCCACATTTTTGGCGCTTACTTCGGTAATCACGATCACCAGCCAGCAGCGAGAACTTCAGTATCTTGCTGATTCTGCGGCGTTAGCAGCGACGTCGAAAATCGAGACGACATTATTTTCTGAAACGGGTGTTGTCAGTGACATTTCCTTGGACACTGTGGCGGCAAGAGCCATTGCCCTCGAGGTTATCCAGAAATCTGATGTCTCAGCCACTCTGGAGAGTATTTCTTTTGACGGAGTAGAAGTGTCTGTAAACATTGCATCACCGTGGCACGATGTGACTGGTTCGTTCATTCGAACACTTCGTGCGAGTAGTACCGCGACGTTCACGGCCGAAGGTCTGTAATCCCCATACTCGGTAGGCTTCGCTCACTATGGCAACCGAACCACGTGAAGTAATCAACGAATTCTCGACGACGATGAAGACCGTCGAGTCGGTGATGGATTTGCCAGCAATGCGCAAGGAAATCGAAGAATTGGAGACGGCCGCGTCGGCGCCCGATCTTTGGGATGACCTCACGAATGCGCAAAAAGTCACCTCGCGTCTGTCTTTCTTGAAAGCGGAATTGGGTCGTGTGACTGCACTCAGAGCGCGGATTGATGATGTTTCGGTGTTGCTCGAGCTTGCTGAAGAAGAACATGACGCTGGATCTATGGCCGAAGTTTCAAAGGAACTTGAATCACTCTCGCATGCGGTGAGCGAAATCGAAGTTCGCACTCTTCTCAATGGCGACTACGACGCACGTGAAGCACTCGTCACGATTCGTTCGGAAGCCGGCGGCATTGATGCGGCGGACTGGGCACAGATGTTGATGCGAATGTATTTGCGTTATTGCGAACGTCATGGTTGGCCGACAGAAATATATGAAACGTCGTATGCAGAAGAAGCAGGAATCAAGTCTGCGACATTCGCAGTTCATGCACCGTATGCATATGGAACATTGTCGGTCGAACAAGGAACTCATCGTCTTGTGCGCATTTCGCCATTCGACAATCAGGGTCGACGTCAAACTTCTTTCGCTGGTGTTGAAGTGATTCCGGTGATTGAGCCAACAGATTCGATTGACATTCCTGAAGATGAAATCCGCGTTGATGTGTATCGATCCTCAGGTCCTGGTGGTCAAGGGGTCAACACCACTGACTCCGCTGTTCGACTCACGCATATTCCAACCGGGATTGTTGTGTCATGTCAGAACGAACGTTCACAGCTCCAAAACCGCGCAACGGCGATGGTGGTACTGCAAGCAAAGTTGTTGGAACGCAAGCGCCAAGAAGAACAAGCCAAGATCGATGCGCTGAAGGGTGACTCGGCAGGTTCTTGGGGCACCCAGATGCGCAACTACGTCCTGCACCCGTACCAAATGGTGAAGGACGCCCGCACCGAATATGAGACCGGCAACACCGCATCCGTTCTTGACGGCGAAATCGATGAATTCATCGAAGCCGGCATCCGCTGGCGCAAGCGCGCATAACCCTGACAAAAAACGCGGCTTTTGTCCGATTTCTGTGGGAGTCATTCAGCCCCTCAGTCGCGTTGCGACCCTAGACTCGCCCGTAACCGCAGTCCCCGAACTTCCCTAGGTGTGCCTTGATTCGCTTCGAAAACGTGACCAAACTCCACAAAGGGGCCATCGAGCCTGCTTTGAAGGATGTGAGTGTCGAGATCGAGAAGGGCGAATTCGTCTTCTTGGTCGGCGCTTCAGGTTCCGGCAAGTCCACCTTCCTCCGTCTCATCCTCCGCGAAGAGCGCCCGACCGGTGGCCATGTCTGGGTCGCAGGTAAGGACCTCAACCGTTTGGCGAGCTGGAAAGTCCCAGCACTGCGTCGACAAATTGGCTGCGTCTTCCAAGATTTCCGTTTGCTGCCAAACCGCACGGTCGCCGGCAATGTCGCATTCGCCCTCGAAGTCATTGGTCGCCCGCAAAGCGAAATTCAAAAGGTCATTCCAAACGTTCTCGAACTTGTTGGTCTCGAAGGTAAAGAAGATTCTTACCCCAACGAAATTTCTGGTGGTGAACAACAGCGAGTTGCAATCGCACGTGCGTTCATCAACCGTCCACAAGTTCTTATTGCTGACGAACCAACCGGAAACTTGGATCCCGAGACTTCAATCGGCATCATGAAACTTCTCGACCGCATTAATCGCATTGGTACCACTGTGGTGATGGCGACGCACGACGTTGCAATCGTGGACCAAATGCGCAAGCGCGTTATTGAAATTGAAAACGGTCGCATTGTTCGCGACCAGGCTCGTGGTGTTTACGGAGCTGGTTCCTGATGCGTCTGCGTTTTCTTTTCTCAGAAGTTGCCACTGGTTTTCGTCGCAACCTCACACTGACTCTCGCTGTTGTCATCACTGTCGCGGTTTCTTTGTCACTCTTTGGTTCAAGCCTTCTCGTGGGCGCTCAGGTGCAGCAGATGAAGGATTACTGGTACGACCGCGTTGAGGTCTCTATCTTCTTGTGCGGCGACATCAGTGACCAACCGACCTGCACTGACGGCAAGATTGGTGAAGAAGAAAAGGCCCAGATTAAGTCTGATTTGCTGGCATTGAATCCTCTCGTCGAGAAAGTCTTCTACGAATCACAAGAAGAAGCGCTCACTCGCTTCAAGCAACAGTTCAAGGGTTCACCGCTCGCAGAATCTGCCACCGCAGATCAAATGCCCGAGTCTTTCCGCGTGAAACTTTCGGATCCATCGCAGTATGCGGTTGTGGCAGCCGCTTTCGTCGGACGACCAGGTGTTGAAGACGTTCGAGACCAGCGAGCATCACTCGACAAGTTGTTCC
>JBEGON010000095.1:0-7811 GCA_041181965.1 Actinomycetota bacterium | reverse complement strand
TCAATCGGATTAGGCCCATCGAATTGCGCTGGTATTTGGTGAGTGCTCACTACCGCAGCAATTTGGAATTCTCAGACGATGCACTTCAAGAGTCAGGTGCAGCCTTCCGTCGCATCGAAGGATTCGTACGTCGGGCGGTTGAGCGCACAACAGTCGCGTCGCTTGATAATGTGAAAATTGACGCAGCGTTTTCGGCGGCAATGAATGATGATCTTGGCGTTCCAGCTGCTCTTGCGGTTGTCCACGAATTAGTGACTGAAGGCAACACTTTGCTGCAAGCAGGAGCAAAAGTTGATGTCGCCAAATTGCAGACATGTGTGAACCAAGTTCGAGCAATGCTCAATGTGCTCGGTGTTGATCCACTGTCGTCGCCTTGGGCGGAACGTGAAAATGCTGGTAGCGATAAATTCCATGCGATTGTTGATGCACTAGTACAAGGCCAAATGACTGAACGTCAACAGGCACGCGAACACAAAGATTTTGCAACTGCAGATGCGATTCGGGATCGACTCGCAGCAGCAGGAGTTGCAATCGAAGATACGCCGGATGGCGCTCGCTGGAGCGTTGCGACAGAAGAGAGCAACTAAATGGCAGGCAATTCACAGCGTCGCGGAGCCGTACGCAAAACAAATAAAAAAGGCGTACAGGTTGGCTCTGGAGGTAATCGTCGTAAAGCGCTTCAGGGCAAAGGTCCAACACCTAAAGCAGAAGATCGTAAAGGTCACAAAGCATTTAAGGGCACGGCAAGCGCGGCAAAGAAAACTGCTGCGCGTCCAACCGCTCGCGAACGCAAATCAAATCTCGATGTAGTCGTAGGTCGCAATCCTGTAGTTGAAGCATTGCGTAGCGAAGTTCCATCAAGTGTTTTGCACGTAGCGACAGGCATCGATTATGACGAGCGTGTGCGCGAAGCGTTGGATTTGGCTTCTGATCAAGGATTACCAATCCTCGAAGTAAGTAAGTTGCAAATCGAAAAGATTGCTGGCGTTGCATTACATCAAGGCATTGCGCTCACAGTGAAGCCATACGCATACAAAGATTCACAAGACCTCATCAACAAGACAAACATCGTGGTAGCACTCGATGGAGTAACTGATCCTCGCAATCTTGGTGCGATTGTTCGTTCAGCAGCAGCCTTTGGATGTGGTGGCGTGGTACTTCCAGAGCGTCGTAGCACAGGGATGACTGCGGTTGCATGGCGTACATCTGCTGGTGCCGCCGCGCGTGTGCCGGTCGCACGTGCGACGAATCTCACCCGTTCACTCGAGCAATTCAAGAAAGCCGGCTATTTCGTCATTGGTCTTGATGCAGAAGGCGCTGTTGATATCAACAAAGCCGCAAAAGACATGGCGAAAAACAAAGTTGTCTTGGTAATCGGCAGTGAAGGCAAAGGTTTATCGCGGTTGGTTGCAGAAACCTGCGATTTAATCGCAAGCATTTCAATGACGGCTGACACTGAATCTTTGAATGCCTCTGTTGCCGCTGGAATTGCTCTGCATTCCATCGCTGCAGCGCGCGCTTAAATTTCGATTGCTGGCATTTCCACGGTGTCATCAACACCGGGTGGATTTCCAAACAATGTTGCTTCATCTGGCTTCTTGCTCAAAACGTCGCGGATGTAAAGACTCAATGCTTCGTCCATTGGCACATTTCGTTGTTCTCGTTCTGCAGCAAACCACCGGTGTTCTAGAACCTCGTGGAAAATTTCGGCGGGTTCGAGTTTGCGACGCAAATCTTGTGGAATACCCATCACGACTGGTTCAAACACTTGTGTCACCCAGCGGTGAGCGACAACTTCTTCTGGTGTGTCTGCTGCGGTGGTGGCACGGTAGCCGTCTAGATCATTGAGCAAACGTCGAGCTTGATTTTCTTCGACATCCAGGCCGGTCAATCGAATCAGACGTCGTGCGTGGTGACCTGCGTCCACCACCTTCGCTGACACGTCGACGAGCTGTCGGTCGCCATCGATGTTTTTCATGCGAATTTCCGCCACATCGAAGCCCATTGAATTGAGTCGACGAATGTGGTTGTCGAGTGGTGTGCGATTGCCATATTCAAGAAGTACTGGAGCATTGATTAATTCCCACAGCCGGTCGTAGCGTGATCGCAATGACTGACCGACCGGAATCGGATCTACTGATTCTGGAAGCCTGCCGCCTGCTTGAAGGTCAAGCAATTCTCCCGTCACATTCAGTACTGCAGTGTCGATGTCATATGCGCGTTGTCCTGGCGACAATGTGGGATACATGTCGCCGGTTTCAGCGTCCACAAGATACGCAGCAAATGCACCGGCATCGCGACGGAAGAGAGTGTTGGAAAGCGAGCAGTCATTCCAGGAAAAACCAATGATGTGCAAACGCACAAACAAGAGAGTGAGTGCGTCCAACAAACGAATTGCTGTATCAACTCGTGGCGTGCTTGCAAAGACTGCGCGGTATGGAAGTGAATATTCCAAATGCTTGGTGACGAGTGCAGATGGAAGTGGTTCGCCGTTCTTATCCGTACGGCCAGAGACAACAGCAGCCGCCTCTACAGATGGCACACCGAGTTCTTGCAATTGAAGTAGAAGTTGATATTCACGCTGCGCGTAAGAGTCTTCAATTTCTTTAACCGCATGCATCACATCTCCGATGCGAATAAATCGCACGATGTGTCGAGAAATACCGCGGGGGAGAGCAACAATGATGTCTTCTGGCCACTCTTCAAGTGGCGTATCCCAAGGGAAAAATAAAAGATCGGGATCAGCGACCGCTGCAGTAACTACAAGCGACACTGATCCCGACCTGAATTTAATTACGCGCCGAGGCGTAGACCGGACTCTGCATCGAAGACGTGGATGTGACCATCTTTGATGTTTGCGTGAACGGTTTCACCAATGTGTGGCGGGCGGCGACCATCGGTACGAATAACGACGTTTTGTTCACCGTGAGGAGTTTCAACAATACCGTGAACGTATGCGTCAACACCGAGCTGTTCAACGAATTCAACGCGGATTGCCATGCCATCGCCGACCAAAAGGTCTTCTGGACGGAATCCCACGGTAACTTCCTTGAGGCCCTTTGAACGAGCTTCTGCAAGAACGTCAGCTGCAACACTGAGTGTGGTGCCACCGATTTGAATACCGGAATCGGTCACATTGCCCCATACCAAGTTCATGGCTGGTGAGCCGATGAAGCCTGCAACGAAAACGTTGTTTGGGTGATCGTAAAGATTTTGTGGAGTATCGATTTGCTGAAGAACGCCGTCCTTCAAAACTGCAACGCGATCGCCCATGGTCATAGCTTCAACCTGGTCGTGAGTCACGTACACAGTGGTGACGCCGAGACGACGCTGCAATGATGCAATCTGAGTACGAGTCTGAACGCGAAGTTTTGCGTCAAGGTTTGAAAGTGGTTCGTCCATCAAGAACACTTGTGGTTCACGAACAATTGCGCGACCCATTGCTACACGCTGACGCTGACCGCCAGAGAGTGCCTTTGGCTTGCGATCGAGGTATTCGGACAAGTCGAGAAGCTTTGCGGCTTCTTCAACACGCTTGCGAATTTCATCTTTAGCAGTGCCAGCAATCTTGAGTGCGAAGCCCATGTTTTCAGCAACGCTCATGTGTGGGTACAACGCGTAGTTCTGGAACACCATCGCGATATCGCGATCTTTTGGTGCTAGAGAAGTGACGTCGCGGTCACCGATGAAAATCGCACCCTTATCAACTGGTTCGAGACCAGCGAGCATGCGAAGTGAAGTTGACTTGCCACAACCTGATGGACCAACGAGGACGAGGAATTCGCCATCCTTGATTTCAATGTTGAGGCGATCTACGGCTGGACGCTCTGTGCCCGGGTAAATACGGGTTGCGTCGCGAAATGACACGGTTGCCATTTGTCTGTTTCCTTCCACTGGCAGGTACGTGCCAGACGATCCGTTGTAGAGGGTGGAATCCGAGCCAAGTGGCTGATTCCGTATTGAGTTATCGGGCGGGAGCCTAACCCAAAAGCTGATCGATGGGCAGGGGTGCTGTGACGGAGAAAAGTGACTTTCGGGTGAATTTTGAGCACGAAATGTCAGGTGGGACAGGCAGAATCCGCGTCCATGGCCACCGAAAGAGACCACACCAAGCACGCTGTCTATGCAGCTGAACTTCAGGTGCGGTCCACGATGGAGCGATTTCGCCATGACACGCATGCGACAGTCGACTTTTTTGGATCCACACTGACTGTGGTTCCAGAGCGAATATTCGCCACTCTTGATGAGATGAAGAGCTATGTCAACGACGTCATTGAAAAATGGAACTCTCATCGCAATACGCGGCACACTGTGCCGCATGTGCGCGAACGCAAAAGTGCAGAACTAGCACATTATGAATACGACACCAAAGTAATCGCGATCCCCACGAAAGTTGATTGGGCAATGCGCGAACTTGTGGTACTCCACGAAGTGGCACATCACATCGCGATGTCTTTCGATACGCGTGCTCCGCATGGTCCGGAGTTCGCCGCAACATACGTCGAACTGGTTTCGTTGATCATGGGAAATGAGGCAGGTTTGTTGTTGCGTGCGGCATTTGATGGGCAACAAGTTCGTGTAGGTATAGCGCGATGAGCACTGTGGCGCGGGTGGCTGCACTTCTTGCGATGGCAGAGCGAACTGATAATCAGCATGAAGCCGATGCCTTTTTCGCAAAGGCGCAGCAACTCGCTACCGCAGCAAGTGTTGATTTAGCGCTGGCTCGCGCCGTGACCGCGCGCCAAGAAAGTCGAGAGCAGCCGATCACAAAAACGATCACTGTTGGCGATCCAGGTGTGGCGGCGAACAAGCATTTAGTCGCGCTATTTATTGGCATCAGCCGCGCCAACGATTTACGCATGGATATCGCGCACAATTCAACATACGTGATCCTGTACGGAATGCCATCCGATATTGAAGTTACAGAAGTACTTTTTAACTCCATTTCGACACAGATGTTTGCACAAGCAGATTTATGGGTACGAGGTGGCGAGTGGAAAGACGACAAGTATTGGAGCACGCATATATCTGCGAATGGTTATCGCGTCCCAGTGAAAAAACCTCACACCGCAAAAACCGCCCGTTCATCCTTTTGTGCAGCGTTCACCGAAAGAATCTGCCAGCGGGTTCAAAATGCACGCGATGAGGCGCTCGCTGACTACCGTCGCACACATGCTGATACAAAGAATGAATCAGGCGCTTTGATTTCCACCGAGATTGTTTTGCGTGACAAGGCAGCAGAAGTGAATAGCTATTACCGCGGCAATTCAAAAGCTGCTGGTCATTGGAAGGGCTATTCAGGGGCTGGCGCTCGCGGAACTGCTGGCAAGTCCACATCAGCCGGAAAAAGTGCAGCAAATAGAGCGCGCATTGGCAGGCAATCAGAACTCGGAAAAGGTTCTGGTCAGATCACGAGCTAGTGCTTAGTCAGCGATTTTGATATCAGTGTGAATGTGTGCGGTCTCTTCAATACCTTGGCTGAAACGCACTTCGTATTTGCCGATTTTCCAAATCGCGACACTGATCAACCAAGCCGCAATAAATGACAACACAATGAAGTAACCGATGCCACCTAAATTAATGCTGGCGATGGTTCCGATAACTGGCAGATTTTCAATATCTGTTTTTGCGGCCAAAACGTTGATGATTTGAATTGTTCCGATCACAAGAGCCACAAAAATCGAAATACTCGTCGTGGTGATGTTGTAGTAAATCTTTCGCAAAGGACTGGTGAATGCCCAGGCGTAGGCCTTTGTCATAAAGATTCCATCGAGGGAATCCATCAAAGACATGCCTGCGGCAAAAATCAGTGGCAACGCGATGATGGCAAGTGGTGGCAATGTGCCGCCGACAGTTCCGACTGCGACGGTTGCCGAAAGCCCAAGCAAAGCAACTTCGGTCGCGGTATCAAAGCCAAGTCCAAAGAGAACTCCGACCGGGTAAAGCTGCCATGAATTGTCGAATCCTTTAGCGAATTTGCCGCGGAAAATTCGTCGCATCAGTCCACGTTCATTAAGAAGCTGTTCCAAGTGTTCGTGTGTGAACTTGCCAGTCTTTGCTGCTTTCCACACTTTGATGATGCCCAGCAAGATCACAAGATTGAGAATGCCAACGAGATACAAGAAGAATGCTGAAACTGACGTACCAATAATGCTGCCGGTTTCGGCGAATGATTGTTGAAACGCGATTGCTTGTTTTGCGGAAAACGCAACAAAGATGGAGAGAGCCAAAACAATTGTCGAATGTCCGAGAGAAAAGAACAAACCAACAGCGAGTGGTTTCTTTCCTTTTGCCAACATCAAGCGTGTGGTGTCATCGATTGCACTGATGTGATCTGCATCGAAAGCGTGTCGCAAACCAAAGCTGTAGGCGAGTGCGCCTGCACCGGCGTACACGAGAGCGCCGCTAGTGCCGCTTACCTGCGCATATTCAGGACTGTTGTTGTAGTACGCGAAAAGTCCCCATCCGAGAATGTGGAGTAAAGCCACCACACCCAGCACGCCATAGAGCGTGGGGAGTTCATCGCGCGTAAAACGCAGATGTTCGCGAAGAGTGGCGGTGTTCATTCTTCAAGGCTATTGCAAATGATTCGCAACAGCAAAAGATTGGCAAAATACTGCCGGTCGATCTGAGAGCCGACTAGGGGACTTGAACCCCTAACCCCCGCATTACAAGTGCGGTGCGCTACCAATTGCGCCAAGTCGGCCTGGCATGAAGCCAGCGCGAAGGGTAATGGAACGGGGTTTTCATTGCCGAATCGAGGTCGCTTCTGAGCCGCATGGGACACGTGTTACTCGAGTGATGAATGAGTTTTTTGTGCGTGTATTTTCGAATGACAAGCCTGTAATTCATCCTTTAGGCTCTCCTTGTTCTCACGAACGGACACGACGTCATACCCCCATGACACCGTAGTTACTGAAAGACCAGTAGACAGATAAGAGGGAAACATGGAATCCAACGCTCGCGAAACTTCGCCACAGAATGACGGAGCTCAACTTTCAGAGCGGGATCGTCTCCTTCTTGAATTCGAACGCCAATGGTGGAAGTACGCCGGCGCTAAAGAAAACGCGATTCGCGAACTCTTCGACATGAGTGCGACGCGTTATTACCAAGTGCTGAATGCATTAATTGACACTGAAGCCGCGCTCAACTTTGATCCCATGCTTGTAAAGCGCCTTCGCCGCATGCGCGCAGAGCGTCAAAAGCAGCGCAGCGCTCGACGTCTCGGCATCAAGCTGTCCTAATGCGTTGGCTACGCCAACTAATAAATCTCCTCACAGGAGTAACCCTTTTTGGAATTCTTGTCGGGTTTATTTCCCGTGGAAAGCCACAATGGAATTCTGAATACGGATTACTTGTTTTCTTCGACTGTCGCATTCCGTGGAAGCTTGCCTCCGCGATCACGTTTGGCGATGTTGTTTTATTACTCACGCCTCCTCGGCGTTGGAGCACTTTTGCCGAGATGCCGCCTGGCTTGCTTCACCATGAAATGAAGCATGCTCAGCAGTACA
Organism: Actinomycetota bacterium; assembly: GCA_041181965.1. GTDB lineage: Bacteria > Actinomycetota > Actinomycetes > S36-B12 > UBA5976 > JAFMIT01. The sequence continues at coordinate 300 of JBEGON010000095.1, read as the reverse complement.
ACTTTGTGCTCGGTTTTCCCTATTTCCCGCTCTATTGGCTCGCATGTGCCTATTCCTGGATAGTTTCAGGCGATCATTGGTCGTACAACGTCTTTGAATCTCGGGCGGGTCACCGTGAGGGCGGGTACCAAAAACGCTCGCGACGCGGGCGCCACTAAATCTGCCCTACACTTGCATCGGTCAATCTGAACACCCCCTGCTTGGCGTAAGACGTGATGTGGGAAGGCAATACGAACGACCCGGCTCAACCTAAGACGGGTTAAGCAAGATCCCGCAACATGTAAGGAATGTCATGTCAAT
>JBEGON010000094.1:0-3130 GCA_041181965.1 Actinomycetota bacterium | reverse complement strand
ACCATGACAGTCTGATGAAAGCGTCCAAGCAACTTCATGCTGGAATGATCAAAATCAATGCTGGTACGACCGGCGTTGATTTCTACGCACCATTTGGTGGCGAGAAAGATTCTTCAATCGGAATGCGCGAACAAGGCAATGTTGCTTTGCAGTTCTATTCCACTACGCACACTGTCACCTACGCCCCACATCAATCATGACCGAAGTCCCTTTGTTGCACACCGCCTCTATGCGGCACCAGATTGCCGAGTCGTTGCGGGCTTCCGTCATCACGGGTGAGATGGAAATCGGAACCGTCTACTCGGTTCCGACACTCGCAGAACAGTTTGGCGTTTCCATTACTCCCGTCCGCGAAGCCATGCTGGATCTCGCGAATGAAGGCTTGGTTGAGCCAGTGCGCAATAAGGGCTTTCGTGTACGCGAACTTTCTGCCGCAGAGCTAGATGAGATTCTGCAAGTCCGTTTGATGCTCGAACCAGCAGCAGCAGCACAGATTGCTGGCAAAGTGAGCAAATCAGACGTACAACAGCTTCGAAAACTTGCTGACGCAATTGTCGACGCCGCAAATTCTCAAGACCTCATTGGTTATGTCAACAACGACCGAGAATTCCATAGCTTTCTCCTAGAACTGACGGGCAATGAAACTCTCGCTCGCACTGTCCTCACTTTGCGTGACCAGTCGCGATTACTTGGCCTTCGTCACCTTGCAACCCAAGGTTTGCTCGCCAATACGACCCATGAACATCACGACATGATTGACGCAATTGAGGCAGGCGATGCCAAACGCGCAAGCGAAATCGTGAGTGCACATCTTGGCCACGTCCGAACCGAGTGGGCGTAATTACTTTTCCTGCGCAATAACAGCTTCTGATGCACCGAGCACATTGCCGTTTCCAGAATGCAAAAGCACTTCTCCGGCTGGGAGCGGCGACTTATCGTTGCTGAAGTTCATCCAGATATTGAATTCCGAAGAGTCATCACGCACTTTAAGTTTCAACACCTCGTCGCTCCAACCAAGAACTGACACTCGACCGGTACGCAGCGCGCTAAATTTCTTACGAAGGTGAATCATGGATCGGTAGAGGTTCAATATCGAGCTGGGGTCTGCAGTCTCTGATTCCACGGTGAACTTTTGCCAATCGTGCGGCATCGGTAGCCAGGTGTCTGCATTCGTGCTGAATCCAAATGGCACTGAGTCGCCAGTCCAGGGCATTGGAATGCGACAACCATCACGGCCGCGGTTTTCACCAGCTGTTCGGAAGAAAATCGGATCTTGCAAAACATCGTCAGGTAAGTCATTGACGTTCGGCAAACCAAGTTCTTGCCCGTTGTAGATGTACGTGGCGCCGGGAAGCGACAGCAACAAAATTGCGAGTGCTCGCGCACGTTTTTGCCCCAGTTCAAAATCTGCATCCACTCCACCGCCAACGAGAGTCGGAACGTAATGACCCTGTAATTCACCTTGCAGTGCGTAGCGAGTACTCGATCGCAAATTGTCATGATTATCTGTGACCCATGTAGTTGTGGCTTGAACAGCGGCGTTGGCTTCAAGCGATTCGGTGATGGCGCGACCGAAAATTTCAGCACCCCATGGTGACTTTAAGAATCTAAAGTTGAATGCCAAGTGCATTTCATCGGGACGGATGAAGAGTGCAACGATGTCATCTGACGCGCCGGTCTCAACCACCGCCATTCGATCGCCTGGGTACTCATTCATCACACGTCGAATATGTCGGTAGATAGTGTGGACTTCGCTGCCATCATCTTTTGGAATGAGTGGATATGCGCCATCAGTATCTGCAAAAGATGTGTCTTTTATGAGTGCATCGGATACATCAATTCGAAAACCATCAACACCACCATCGAGCCAGAATCGAAACACTCTTTCGAATTCCTTTAAAACATCAGGATGTTCCCAATTGAAGTCTGGTTGTTCTGGCGCGAACAAGTGGTAGTACCACTGCCCCGAACTTCCATCTGGCTCAACAACTCGAGTCCAGGATGGTCCACCAAAAGCAGAAGTCCAATTACTCGGGGGAAGTTCGCCATCAACACCGCGACCTTCCCGGAAATGAAAACGTTCTCGAGCCGCACTTCCGCGACCAGCCGCAACTGCTTCTTGAAACCACACATGTTGATCCGAACAATGATTCGGAACCACATCAATGGTGATCTTGATGTTGCGTGAGTGCGCTTGTTCAAGAAGTTCGTCGAAGTCAGCCAAAGTGCCAAACAAGGGGTCGACATCACAGTAATCCGCAACGTCGTAGCCAGCATCAACCTGAGGTGATGGAAAGAATGGTGACAGCCACAGGGCGTCGACACCCAGGTCTGCGAGATAGTCCAGGCGTGAGGTCACACCGCGCAGGTCACCCATCCCATCGCCGTTGCTGTCCGCAAAAGATCGGGGGTAAACCTGATAGAAAATGGCATCCCGCCACCACTCTTGAGCCGTCATGCGAGCAGGGTAATTGACCATGGATTCGACGCCCCCGCACACCGACTAACCTTCGCCCTGCGCATTTGCGAGGGCCTCTAGCTCAGTTGGTAGAGCAACGGACTTTTAATCCGTGGGTCGACGGTTCGAGCCCGTCGGGGCCTACAACTACTCCCCTGAATCAGAGAGATTCGGGGGCTTTTTGTTGGGCGCGATAAATCGTGAGCACGACGATAGAAACATAGAGGGATTGGGAAGTCGCGACGATGCGTTCCCAAACACCAATGTTGGTGGTCGCCGGATCCGACCACACCATGAGAAACCACAATGCGAGAAGTGCTTGTGCTGCTGTGCCGACAATTGATGCAAGTGGACGAATAATGAATGGTGCCGACTTGTCTCGACGCATCGCCAAGATTGGCCAACCAGCGGAAAGCACAAACGAAGAAATTGCAAACACTCGATGCATGTCCGAATGCCCCACTAGTGGGGTTGGGAAAATCGTGAGGCCATACGTGCACAACCCTGAAACAAAAAGTGCGATGCGACCTGGCAACGCCAATGCCCGCGCATACACAGCGCCAATGAGCGACAACGTTCCACCAAGAATGAAGAACGAAGACATCACCCATTTCACTGGTGATTCATTTGCCGCAAGATCGCTAATGGTCTGGAACACGGGGTCGTATCCCG
>JBEGON010000093.1:0-14356 GCA_041181965.1 Actinomycetota bacterium | reverse complement strand
CTTCCATCAAGCGCCAGCGCACATAATCGTCGATGGAAAATGCGGTAGAAAAACTGCCAGCAGTCACTGTTTTCGACTCGAGATCTACAGTGATTTCGGTGCCTGGATTTGCTTCGATGATTTCCCAGAGCTTTTCAATGTCGTCTTGTGACATTTCACCAGCGACCAAGCCACCCTTGCCAGAGTTGCCGCGGAAAATATCTGCAAAGCGAGATGACAAGACAACTTTGAAGCCGTAATCCATCAGTGCCCAGACTGCGTGTTCGCGTGATGATCCAGTACCAAAGTCAGGACCTGCAACGAGAACTGATGAACCTGCGTAGGAAGGATTGTTCAAAACAAATTCTGGATCTTTGCGCCATGCTGCAAAGCAGCCGTCGCCGAATCCAGTGCGAGTAACACGCTTGAGGAATTCGGCCGGAACAATCTGATCAGTATCAACGTTGCTGCGACGAAGTGGTGCAGCAATACCAGTGTGTGTAATGAATTTTTCCACGATAACTCCTTATGCCACTGGCTCTAGATCAGCTGGGCTTGAAAGTGTGCCGCGCACTGCAGTTGCTGCTGCAACTTCTGGTGATACCAAGTGAGTGCGTGAACCTGGTCCTTGACGACCTTCGAAGTTGCGGTTCGATGTTGATGCTGCGCGTTCTTGTGGCGCAACTTTGTCTGGATTCATTGCCAGACACATTGAACAACCTGCTTGACGCCATTCGGCGCCAGCTTCGATGAAAACTTTGTGAAGTCCTTCGAGTTCCGCCTGCACACGAACGCGACCAGAACCTGGCACCACAATCATGTTGACACTATCCGCAACTTTGCGGCCTTTCAAAACACTCGCAACAACGCGCAAGTCTTCGATGCGTCCGTTGGTGCACGAACCGACGAACACGGTGTCGACTGAAATCTTCTTGAGTGGAGTTCCTGCTTCGAGACCCATGTATTCGAGAGCTCGTTCGATAGCAACCTTTTCCACTTCATCCGCTGCATCTGCAGGAGATGGAACGTTTGCGCTCAAAGGCAAGCCTTGACCTGGGTTGGTACCCCAGGTGACGAATGGCGCGAGAGTTGATGCATCGATGACAACTTCGTGATCAAACTTTGCATCTGCATCAGTGGTGAGCGTCTTCCAGTACGCAACTGCTGCATCCCAGTCAGCACCCTGTGGTGCATGGTCGCGGCCCTTGATGTATTCGAATGTTGTTTCATCTGGCGCGATCATGCCGGCGCGTGCGCCTGCTTCAATCGACATGTTGCAAATGGTCATACGAGCTTCCATCGACAATGCGCGAATGGCTTCACCGCGGTATTCGAGAACATAGCCCTGTCCGCCACCGGTGCCAATTTTCGCGATGATTGCAAGAATCAAATCTTTTGCAGTAACTCCGTCTGGCAACAATCCGTTAACGGTGATTGCCATGGTCTTGAAAGGCTTGAGTGGAAGCGTTTGCGTTGCAAGAACGTGTTCCACTTCTGAAGTTCCGATACCGAATGCAAGTGCACCGAATGCACCGTGCGTTGAAGTGTGTGAGTCACCGCAAACAATGGTCATGCCGGGCTGGGTCAAACCAAGTTGTGGTCCGACAACGTGAACGATGCCTTGTTCAACATTGCCTAATGAAAAAATCTTGATGCCAAACTCTTCGGCGTTCTTGCGAACAACACGAATTTGTTCTGCAGACACTGGATCGACAATCGGCTTATCGATGTTGAGGGTCGGAACGTTGTGGTCTTCAGTAATCAAAGTGAGGTCCGGGCGTCGCACTGGACGGCCACTGGCACGCAAACCATCGAATGCCTGCGGGCTGGTTACTTCGTGCACCAAATGCAGGTCGATGTAGAGCAGATCAGGTTCGCCTTCAGCGTGGCGAACTACGTGGGCATCCCATACTTTTTCAGCGAGGGTCTTAGCCATTGCGTTCTCCTTCGTTACAGGCATATGGTGCGCCTGCGTCTTTCGCTCCGTCTTGCCATTTTGCATGTTGAGATGGCAATATCAGCATATGGACGATTCTAGCGGCGTTGGCGTACTCGATAAAGCAGCCATTGTTCTTGGCGCACTCGAAGCCGGTCCCCAAACTTTGGCAGGTCTCGTAGCAGCAACCGGACTCACCCGACCTACTGCTCACCGTCTCGCATGTGCACTCGAACACCATCGCTTGGTGACGCGCGACATGAACGGACGCTTTGTTCTCGGTGCGCGCATTACCGAACTTGCTGCTGCGGCAGGCGAAGACAAACTTCTTGCCGCTGCAAACCCTGCTCTCTACGCATTGCGCGATGCCACTGGCGAAAGCGCACAGCTCTACCGCCGCCAAGGTGAATTGCGCATGTGTGTCGCTGCCGCAGAACGCATGACCGGACTTCGCGACACAGTTCCAGTTGGAACAGTCCTCACCATGCACGCAGGATCTGCTGCACAAATTCTTTTGGCATGGGAAGAACCAGATCGCATGCATCGCGGACTTGTTGGCGCTGCATTTACCGCAACCGCATTGGCACAAGTACGTCGTCGTGGTTGGGCACAATCAGTTGGCGAACGTGAAGCGGGTGTTGCATCAGTATCGGCACCAGTGCGCGCACCGAGTGGTCGTGTGATCGCTGCAGTTTCAGTTTCTGGTCCGATTGAACGTTTGACTCGTCAACCAGGTCGTTTGCATGCAGCTGCAGTTGTTGCTGCCGCACAACGCCTGACCGATTCACTGAAGCGCTCTGCAACACAACCTGGTCGCTAACGAATTTGCTCGCAATCGCTTCGCCTATGAAGTAGTTTCCCGCCAATAACTACTACAGGGGGAAACATGACCGATGGTCAATTCACGCCACCACCGCCACCACTAGCCAATTACGGCAATGAACCCAGCCCTGCAATCACCTTTGCAAATGTGTTGCCGGTCGTATTTAAGAAATATGCGGTAGGTCGAGGCCGAGCATCTAGACGTGAATTCTGGTTCTTTGGCCTTTGGGGACTTATCTACAGCGTTGGCGGTTTCATACTCATTCTGATGGTGGGGTCAGTTCTTGGAAACAGCCCGATTGGAAACACGGTCATCACCCTGATTTTTGCCTTGTGGCAGCTGGGCCATTTTGCTCTCATAATCCTACAAATAACAGTCTTAGTGCGACGACTTCATGACACTGGCAAATCAGCGCATTACCTCTGGTTCTATTTAATTCCATTTATTGGAGCCATAGTGCTTCTGATCCTGGCCATCAGCCCATCAGACTCAGGTGACAATCAATACGGTCCGCAACCGAATTAACTTTGCTCAGCAGTAGCGAGGTTCAAGCGTCATTGCCTGAACCTCGCTACTGTTTTGTCATGCAACCAGAACATTTCATTCGCGCAAACGGAAATCGCCTCGACTACTACGACACCTACGAAGGCGATGCCCTTCTGATCTATCACCACGGCACACCTGCTGCTGGTCCGATTGACAGCGAAGTTCTTCGCGCCGCAAAGAAATATGGTTTCCGTGTAGCTGAACTTGTACGTCCTGGTTACATCAATTCCACTCGTGAAGTTGGTCGCACTGTCGCTGATGTTGTGCCATTGACACTTGAACTTGCCGATCACCTCGGTTTTGAAAAGTTTGTCGTGATGGGCTGGTCCGGTGGTGGACCGCACGCACTTGCCACTGGCGCACTCGCACCAGAGCGTTGCACCGGTGTGATGTCACTCGCAGGCGTGGGTCCATGGGGAGATCCCGACCTTGACTTTCTCGATGGCATGGGTGAAGAAAATCTTGATGAGTTTGGTGCAGCACTCAAAGGTGAAGCGCAATTGCGCGCACTTCTGGAACAAGCACTCCCCAACTTGCAAAAGCTCACCGGTGCCGATGTCATTGACGCGATGTCAACCCTTTTGCCAGAAGCAGATCGCGCATCACTCACTGGTAACTATGCAGAAAAGACAGCGACCACCTTCCGCACTGCAGTTTCGACAGGTGTCAACGGTTGGCTTGATGACGACATCGCATTTGTGTTGCCATGGGGATTTGAATTTGATCAATTGAAGCAACCGCTCAGCATCTGGCAAGGTCTTGATGACTTGATGGTGCCAGTCGCGCACGGCAAATATCTCGCAAGCAAATTCCCGCATGCAGAACTTCGCCTACTAGAGGGTCACGGGCATCTGTCTCTCGGCGACGTTGCGTGTGATGAAGGTTTTGCACTGCTTGCTAAGACTTTATAGCGGGATCAGTCGTATCGAGTGATGCGGTCTCAAGTAGTTTGCCAGTCGCGTCGTAGTACTTGATTTCACCACCGTTGTCATGTTCACCTTCATGCTGTGGCCACCATGCCAACGCAAAGCCCTGGCTTACTGATGCATCAAAAGTGAGACCGGCAGAGTCTGTGATTTTGGCGACTGTTGCACCAATCGGAAGTTCGGCCGCGAGTTGCCACACTTTTAGTTTTCCAAATTCGGTCTTGCCCCACATGCGGCTTTCACCAATAGCCGCCGTGGCGTTCATGTTGATCTCGGGAGCAGTAAAGCCCTTTTCTGTGTGTTCAAATCTGCAAAGGACAGCCACTTGATTGAGTGTGATCTCCTTGCCGTCATCGAGACCCCCTAGCACTTGCATTTTTTCGGCTTGATCGTCCGTCAGTGATGTTGTCAGCAACATCAAGCCGCCTGCACCTCGATAATCGGTAACAATCATCTGGTATTGCGAAGGTGGTGCAGACTCCAAACACTGCGTGCGAATGTCACCCAATTCTGCGTTCGAGAGTTTCTGCGGAACTGCTGCCCAGACGGAATTTGCGACCTCATCGTGCCGACCGATAACCGGTGCCGCAATCGCCACAGCCGCAACTGCAGCTGCAATGGCAAGGCGACGGGCGACAGAACGTTTCTGAATTTTCCGCGCAGAAAACTCGAGTGCCGAAAATTCTGAATCCAGTCGAGAAACTACTTCTGGATATTCGTTGAGTACATCATCATCATCGATACGATTCATGATTCGCTCCATTGTGTGAAAGTGAAGTGCGGAGAGATTCCAAACCGCGACGTAAATGTGTCGAAACTGTTGGTACCGATATTCCCAACATTTCTGCAGATTGTTCCGATGAAAGATCGAGCAGAACACGAAGTGCAATGACTTCTCGCTGGCGTTCTGGAAGTTGCAGCATCGCTGCTAGCAAATCTGCACTCAAACCTTGATCATCATGACTGAAGCTTTCGTGCACCGCAAAGAGCCAACGCTTTGGGTTGTTCCGACGCTTGAAACCATCGCGGTAGAAATTTAGGGCGGTAGTCACAATCCATGCTTCCGGTGCTGGATGACTACGTAGGTGATCAAAATCGGCAAGTGCACGAGTGAAAGCTTCAGAAGTGGCTTCTTCGGCATCGGACCGATTCAAAACAACAGCGTGCACGGCACGTGAGCAACGCGGGAAGGCAAGTTCGTACCAGGTCTCAAACGACTGGTCATTTTTCATCTCATCTCCTCCACAACCGTATAACGATTTGAGCCGCCTTTTCGATGACACACAAATAGAAGAAACCCTCGCCAATGTCGGCGAGGGTTCTCTTTGTAGCCCCGACGGGATTCGAACCCGCGCTACCGCCTTGAGAGGGCAGCGTGCTAGGCCACTACACAACGGGGCCGCGATGCATTTCAGCATCAAACACTTCAACAGTGTTTCGCTGGGATACCAGGACTCGAACCTAGACTTACTGAACCAGAATCAGCAGGGCTGCCAATTACCCCATATCCCATCACTCCCTCGCGGGCGTGCGGCGGGGAGCATAGCCGAAGGCCTTTGACTCCTAGAAATTCTGCAGTTTCACACCCACTTTTGGCCTCACGCGCGTAGTCGGGCAGAGTTCGCACCTGATTTCTGAAAGGGCGAAAATGAAGCGACTTCTTCTTGCTGCATCTGTGTGCGCCATGGTTCTGACTGGTTGCAGTAGCAGTTCAGATCAGCCAGTGGCTTCAAACTCGCCTACCGAATCGACAACTCCTGCATCTCTCAAGGGCTGTAGCACGTATTTCGAAATCAAGCCCATCCCTTACTGCATTGATCTTCATCAGCAGTACCGCCCTTATATCAACGTGACCGATGTTTCTGCAGAGGCTGGTCATCCAGCAACATTGTTAACCTGGCACAACACTGATCTCAAAGGTAAAGAAGCGACACACGACATCGTGGTCATTCATCAGTATGCCAAAGATAAATACACAGCAAATGCAAATGAAATCTTGTTGCTCTCTGAGGGAAACAATCTGTTTGTGTGCGAAGCGAAACCGCTAGATGGCATCAACGAAACGTTTGGCAAGGCAACGACGTTGTATGTCTACGCAATTCAGTCGGATGTGTGCAATCCGAAGAATTGGTATATGCCGAACAACTAGATTGCAGCGCGAATGCGAGCGAGTGATCGTTCGCGGCCAAGCAATTCAAGAGATTCAAAAAGCGGTGGAGACACTTTGCGACCGGCGGTTGCGAGTCGCACAGGCCCGAATGCAAACTTTGGCTTCAGTCCCAAACCATCGATAAGGGCACCGCGGAGTGCACCTTCGATGTTCTCGGTATTCCACACTTCAAGTGCATCAAGTGCGGATGCTGCTGCTTCGAGCACAGGAGCCGTGTCTGCATTGAACTGGCTGCGTTCTGCTTCATCGACAGCGAAATTGACGCTGCCGTTTGAAACCGCTGCTTCGACACCAGCATCCCGCATAAACAAGAAGCCGAGCATGACGGCACCTTGTCGCAAAGTTTCCATGCGTTCTTGAACCAATGGAACTGCCTGCGAAAGAACTGCGAGTTGTTCGTCACTCGGAACTTCTGGAAGAAGTCCCTCGGATTTGAGGAATGGCACCAGACGGTTTGCAAGATCTGCAGAGTCGATGGCACGAATCCAGTCTCCGTTGATTGATGTGCACTTGCGCAAGTCGAAACGTGCTGGGTTCGCACTCACTCGCGAAATCTCGAATGCTTTTGCCATTTCTTCCATGCTGAAGAATTCGTTGTCGTCGCCGATGCTCCATCCGAGCAACGCAAGATAGTTCAACAAACCTTCAGGCAAATAGCCTTCAGTGCGATACATCAAGAGTGATGATTCTGGATCGCGCTTCGACAACTTCTTGTTGCCTTCGCCCATGACATATGGCAAGTGACCAAACTTTGGCATCACACCAGGTCCAACGCCCACTGATGCAAGTGCTGCGTGCAATGCGATTTGTCGTGGAGTTGATGACAACAAATCTTCGCCGCGCAAAACGTGGGTGATTCCCATCAAAGCATCGTCGGTTGGATTTACCAAGGTGTAGAGAGGTTCGCCGGTGGCGCGAACAAGAACGTAATCCGGAACATGCTCGGCTGCGAATGACAACTCGCCGCGCACCAAGTCGTCCCATGTGAAGTCGGTGCCTGGCATACGGAATCGAACTGCTGGCTTGCGACCTTCCGCTACAAATGCTGCAACTTCTGCATCTGAAAGATCGCGGCAACGACCGTTGTAACCAGGTGTTTGTTGTGCTGCGCGCTGCGCTTCACGTTGCGCTTCAAGCTCTTCTGGTGAGCAGTAGCAGTGGTACGCATACTTTGCATCGAGAAGTTTCTTGGTGACATCTTTGTAGATGTCCATGCGTTCTGACTGACGGTATGGACCGTGTGGTCCACCAACTTCTGGACCTTCATCCCATGTCATTCCAAGCCAACGAAGTGATTCAAGAAGCTGGTCGTATGACTCTTCGCTATCGCGAGCACTGTCGGTGTCTTCGATGCGGAAGACGAAAGTGCCGCCGGTGTGACGTGCGTATGCCCAATTGAAAAGGGCGGTACGAACCATGCCAACGTGTGGGTTGCCGGTCGGTGACGGGCAAAAGCGAACGCGAACTTCTGAACTCATAATGTGCCAAAGGCTAGCGGATGGCTTATGCCTGCTCGACAGTGTTGATGAGTTCGCCGATTCCTGCAATTACACAGGACACAACATCGCCATCAACTATCGGCGCAACGCCCGCAGGAGTGCCTGTCAAAATCACATCACCCGGCAACAACGTCATGGATTCTGAGCACCAAGAAACGAGTTCCGCAACATCGCGCACCATGAGATCGGTGTTGGCTGACTGCTTCACTTCATCGTTGACGAGTGTCTGCAAATCAAGCTTGAACGGATTCACATGTGTGGCAATCCAAGGACCTAGAGGCAAGAAGGTGTCGAAACCTTTTGCGCGAGTCCACTGGCCGTCTTTCTTCTGAATATCGCGCGCACTCACATCATTTGCAATGGTGTAACCGAGGACATATTCGAGCGCTTCTTCTTTGCTGACATTGTGCGCAATGCGACTGATGACGACAGCTAGTTCAACTTCGTGTTCGACATGTTCACTTTGCCATGGCAAGCGAATCGCATCGCCGCTACCAATCAAAGAAGTGCTTGGCTTCAAAAAGCAGACAGGTTCCGCTGGAACTTCACCGCCCATTTCTTTTGCATGATCCGCATAGTTCTTGCCAATGCCAATGATTTTCGTTGGTGTCATCGGCGGCAACAAACGCACATCGGTCAATGGAATTGATTCACCAGTGGTTTTCAATTCGCCGAATGGATGCGATTCGAGAATTTCGACAGTCGCATCTGCGGCTGGAATACCTTGCGCATCGACACCTTCGACAACGCCGAAAGCTACGCGACCATTAATACTGACACGTGCGATAAACATTTACTCAGCACTTCCCGCTTTGATGAGACCGTAAGAGATGGCGTCTTCCAAAGCCATCCACGATGCGGCAATAACGTTTTCGTGAACGCCAATTGTTGTCCAGTCTTTGTCACCATCAGTGCTACTGACTAAAACGCGAGTCACAGCGTCGGTGCCATGAACACCTTCGAGGATACGAACCTTGTAGTCATACAACTCAATGTTCTTAAGTTCTGGGTAACGCTGAGCCACCGCTTGACGCAATGCGTTGTCCAAAGCGTTGACAGGACCATTTCCTTCACCGGTGGCGATGATGCGCTGTCCGTCTGCAAACAACTTCACGGTTGCTTCGCTGACAACTTTTCCATCTTCGCGTTGTTCGACGACAGTTCGCCATGACTCGACCGTGAACAAACTTGGACGTCCTGATGGAGTTGCTTCCATCAAAAGCAATTCGAACGTCGCATCTGCCGCTTCGAACGACCAGCCTTGCGCTTCAAGTTCTTTGACGCGACCGACCACAGTGCTGATCGCATCAGCATTGCCCGTGAGGTCATAACCAAGTTCTTTGCCCTTGAGTTCGACAGATGCGCGACCGGCCATTTCGGTGACAAGAACGCGCTGATCATTGCCAACAACGGTTGGATCAATGTGGTTGTAAAGCTCAGGATTAATCTTCAAAGCGGAAGCGTGCAAACCTGCCTTGTGTGCAAAGGCACTCACACCTGCATATGCCTGGTGGGTATTTGCAGGAAGGTTTGCAATGTCTGCGATTGCGTGTGAAACGCGGACAGTTTCGCGAAGCTTTCCTTCTGGCAAAACCTTCATGCCGAGTTTCAATTCGAGGTTTGCGACGACTGCAAACAAATCTGCGTTGCCGGTGCGTTCGCCATAACCGTTCGCCGTGCACTGTGCGTGCGTTGCGCCGGCTTCAACAGCTGCGATGGTGTTTGCGACTGCACAAGCAGTGTCATCTTGGCAATGGATACCAAGTCGCACGCCAGAACGCTTCAACACATCTTCAGTGATGCGCGCGATGCCACTCGGAAGCGTGCCACCGTTTGTGTCACACATAACACCAACACTTGCACCTGCTTCGAAAGCTGCAACAAGCAGTTTCACGCCGTAATCAGAATCGTGCTTGTAACCATCGAAGAAATGTTCGCAATCGATGAATACGCGACGACCATTGTCGACGAGGTACTTCACGGTGTCAGTGACCATCGCAAGATTTTCTTCATTGCTGGTTCGCAATGCTTCTTTGACGTGCACAACATCTGACTTCGCAACAATGGTGATGACTGGTGCAAGTGAATCGAGCAACGCTTTAACTTGCAGATCTTCTTCAACCTTCACGCCAGCTTTGCGGGTGCTACCGAATGCGACGAGTTGGGCATGCTTGAAGTTGATCTCTTCGCGAGCACGTTGGAAGAACTCGGTGTCCTTCGGGAGTGCTCCCGGCCAACCACCTTCGATAAATCCCACACCGTATTCATCGAGCAACTTGGCCACGGCCAACTTGTCGGTCACTGAATACGAAATGCCTTCACGCTGCGCGCCATCGCGCAGGGTCGTGTCGTACACGTGGAAAGAGTCGTTGACTCCAGTCATATTCTCGCCTTCCATTCTCGGCCACCAACGAAAAAGCCCCTCGTGGGTACGAGAGGCTGCGCATCAACGGGGTGCTGATGCGCTAATCAATAATGATGACCTTTGCGGACATGGGTGCAATCTTGCCACCTCAACCCCCCTCATGTCACGAGGGGCGGCTTCCTCGCAGGGATTTATACGAGGCGGAACATCCAATTGTGGGTGTCAGGTGCTGAACCATTCTGGATAGAGGTCAGGGCATTTCGAAGTTGCATGGTGACTTCGCCTGGGGTGCCATCCCCGTGAGTCCATTCGCCCACCGCTGACTTCACTGCTCCAACTGGAGTGATAACTGCAGCAGTGCCGCAAGCAAACGCTTCAGTGATTTCACCAGTCTTCACACCTTTGCGCCACTGCTTGACACTGATGCGTTCTTCGCTTGCTTTGTACCCAAGATCTTTTGCAACTTTTAGAACTGAATTGCGGGTTACACCATCGAGCAATGTTCCGGTGAGTTTTGGAGTAACGATGCGAGCTTTCTTTCCTTTGCCATAAACAAAGAAAAGATTCATGCCACCCATTTCTTCAATCCACTTGCGTTCGACTGCATCAATCCAGACAACTTGGTCGCAACCTTTTTCTGCAGCTTGCTTTTGTGCAATCAAAGAAGCGGCGTAATTACCAGCAAATTTCGCTTCGCCAGTGCCACCGGGTGCGGCGCGAACGTATTCAGTCGAAATCCAGACTGTCACAGGCTTGACCCCTTGCGGGAAGTACGCGCCGACTGGTGACGCAATCAAGAGGTACGCATACGAGTTCGCAGGACGAACCCCCAATCCCACTTCGGTCGAGATCATGAACGGGCGCAAGTAGAGAGATTGCTCTTCTTTGCTTGGCACCCATGCAGAGTCAAATTTCAAAAGCTTTTGAAGAGATTCAACGAACACATCTTCCGGGAGTTCAGGCATGGCCATACGGTTCGCAGATTTTTGGAACCGCTTCGCATTTTTATTTGGGCGAAATGTGTAGACGCCACCATCTGAATGTCGGTATGCCTTCATTCCTTCAAAGATTGCTTGACCGTAATGCAAAACATTGGTTGCTGGATCGAGTGCGAGTGGACCGTAAGGAATAACGCGTGCGTCATGCCAGCCATTCGTTACATCCCAATCAACGCGCACCATGTGATCGGTGAAGTACTTGCCGAAGCCTGGGTTTTCCAGGATTTCAGCGCGACGAGCGGCATCAACTGGAGTACTTGAACTCGTTTCTGAGAATTCCATTGCTATTCCTTATTACTTAGGAAACCAAAGTAGCGAGCGCATCACCAATTTGGCTAGTGCTGCGAACCGCTGTTCCGCGTGATGCGAGGTCTGATGCGACAGCATTTTCGACCGCTGCCGCAGCTTCTGGTGCGCCGATGTGATCGAGCAGCATGGCAACACTGAGCACCGTCGCAGTTGGATCCGCTTTGCCCTGGCCTGCAATGTCTGGTGCAGAACCATGAACTGGCTCGAACATTGATGGGTTGGTGCGAGTCACATCGAGATTGCCCGACGCAGCAAGACCAATGCCACCCGCAATTGCAGCGCCGATGTCGGTGAGGATGTCGCCGAACAAGTTGTCCGTAACAACAACGTCAAAACGTTCTGGCTGTGTCAAGAAGAACATTGATGCCGCATCAACGTGCAAGTAATCAGTTTTGACGTTTGGAAATTCTTTTGCGACATCGTTGAAAATGCGTTCCCACAACTTGCCCGCATGAACCAAAACGTTTGTCTTGTGCACCAAAGTCACTTTGTTGTTGCGACGAGTTGCCCGTGAAAATGCATCGCGGACGATTCGTTCAACGCCAAAAGCTGTGTTCAAGCTATCTTCAACCGCAACTTCGTGCGGTGTGCCAGTGCGAAGCGATCCGCCGGCACCTGCGTATGGTCCTTCGGTACCTTCGCGGCACACGACAAAGTTGATGTGTTCTGGACCTTTGCCAGCCGCAGGTGATGTCACACCTGGAAACAAACGCACTGGACGAAGGTTGACGTGATGATCGAGCTGGAATCGCATCGCGAGCAACAAGCCACGTTCGAGTACCCCGGGTGGAACTGAAGGATCGCCAATTGCACCCAACAAGATCGCATCATGCTTGCGAATTTCTTCCAGCGCGGCGGCTGGCAAGGTTTCGCCAGTCTTGTTGTAGCGGCGAGCACCGAGGTCATAGTCGGTGGTCGTGAAGGACAAGCCATGAGCAGGAGCCACTGCGTTGAGGACCTTGAGGCCTTCAGCAACAACTTCGGTTCCGATGCCATCACCGGCGATTACAGCGAGATTTACAGTTCGAGTCACGGGGTGAGGTTACAAGGAGGTATGGTTCGCCTCATGTTGCGCGGTCGACTCAGTGCTCAGGCACTCCTCCTTCGTCGCCGCAGCGAGGCCTAATTTTCGGCTTCCTCGCTGCGGGATTTCGCGTTGCCGACTCTCCCCAGACCCGCAGACTTTGAAGGAAAAATCGTGAACCAGCCCTACAGCGTTCGTAACGCTCAACAAACTTCTCCAATGGCGTTCAACCGCTACACCCCATTCATTCCGATCTCACTCGCAGATCGCACCTGGCCAAATAAGCAGATCACGCAAGCACCTCGTTGGTGTGCTGTCGATCTTCGCGATGGCAACCAAGCGTTGATTGACCCAATGACACCAGAACGCAAACGACGCATGTTCGAACTCTTGGTCAAGATGGGTTACAAAGAAATCGAAGTTGGTTTCCCATCAGCGTCACAAATGGATTTTGATTTTGTTCGCATGCTCATCGACGAGAAGTTGATTCCGGACGATGTGGTGATTCAGGTGTTGACCCAGGCTCGTGAACATTTGATTGCTCGCACTTTTGAAGCAATCAAAGGCGCGCCACAGGCGATTGTCCATTTCTACAACTCAACATCAGTGATTCAACGTCGTGTTGTTTTCGGCCAAGACAAAGAAGGCATCAAAGACATCGCTGTGCAAGGCGCGAAGTGGTGTCTGCAATATGCAGAGACTGTCAAAGATGTCACTGAGGTTTACTACGAATACTCCCCTGAGTCTTACACCGGCACCGAACTCGATTACGCACTGGAAGTGTGCAACGCAGTTACTGATGTCATTAAGCCAACGCCTGAACGCAAGCTCATCATTAACTTGCCAGCGACCATCGAAATGGCAACACCAAATGTGTATGCGGACAGCATCGAATGGATGCATCGCAATCTCGCGAATCGCGAAAGCATCGTGTTGTCATTGCACCCACACAACGACCGCGGCACTGCAGTTGCGGCCGCCGAACTCGGTTACATGGCTGGAGCCGATCGCATTGAAGGTTGCTTGTTTGGCAATGGTGAACGCACCGGAAACGTCTGCTTGATTACTTTGGGCATGAACATGTTCAGCCAAGGTATTGATCCACAGATCGATTTCCGCGACATCGACGACATTCGTCGTACGGTCGAATACTGCAATCAATTGCCAGTCGCAGAACGTCATCCATACGGTGGCGACCTCGTGTTTACGGCGTTTAGTGGTTCACATCAAGATGCGATTAATAAGGGTCTTGAGTGGATGAAGAAGGACGCAAACGCAGCGGGAGTGCCAGTAGATGTTTTCCGTTGGGAAGTTCCTTACCTGCCAATCGATCCAAAAGATGTCGGTCGCTCCTACGAAGCTGTGATTCGCGTAAATTCGCAATCAGGCAAGGGTGGAGTTGCGTACATCATGAAGACCGAACACAAACTCGAACTTCCACGTCGGCTTCAAATTGAATTCAGCCAAGTAATTCAGCGCGTGACCGATGAAGAAGGTGGCGAAGTTTCACCACAACAAATGTGGGACATCTTCCAAGACGAATACTTGCCAAACCCTGCAGCCCCATGGGGTCGTTTCGCAATCAAGTCTGTGAAACAAGATTCTGCGGTTGATGGAGACACCACAGTGCATATCATTTTGCGCGATGGTGATGGTGAAGTAGCCCTCGATGGCACTGGCAACGGTCCGATTGCCGCGTTCTGCAATGCAATGAGCAAGCACGGTGTTGACGTGCGCGTTCTGGATTACAGCGAACACGCAATGAGTGCTGGTGGCGATGC
>JBEGON010000092.1:0-24671 GCA_041181965.1 Actinomycetota bacterium | reverse complement strand
TGCAACGCACATTGTGTCCGTAGAACTCGGCGCTGCTGGCAATACCGTGTGGGTTCATCCAGGAAGTTTCCGTAATTTCCACGAAGCGCGACGCGACCGCTTTGCCAAGCTTGAAGAAATGAAGCTGCGATGGGATGAGAAGCATCAACAACTCATCGATTTGGTGCAATCATTGAAAGTAAAAGCTGCTTTCAATGATGGAATGTCATCGCGTTATCGCGCGGCATGTACTCGTCTCGAGAAATTCGAACAAGCTGGCCCGCCGCAAGCAGTTCCGATTGATCAAAACTTGAAGATGCGTCTCAAGGGTGGCCGTACAGGTAAACGCGCAGTGGTGTGCGAACAACTGTCGCTGACAGGTTTGACCAAGCCATTCGATCTAGAAGTTTGGTACGGCGAGCGTGTTGCAGTTCTTGGTGGCAATGGCACCGGCAAATCGCATTTCTTGCGTTTGCTTGCACTTGGCGGAAGTGATCCAGAAGTTGAACACCGTCCGGTTTCTGACATCGTCATTGAACCTGTGAAACATGAAGGTGTAGCAAAGTTGGGTGCACGCGTTGCACCAGGCTGGTTTGCGCAGACACATATTCGTCCAGACCTACAAGGTCGCACGTTGCTTGAGATTCTCCATCGCGGCGATGAACGCCGAAATGGTTTGCCACAAGAACCAGCTGCACGCGCATTAGATCGCTACGAACTTGCAGGCTCGAGTGAACAGAAATTCGAAACGCTTTCCGGCGGACAACAAGCGCGTTTTCAGATTTTGCTTCTCGAACTCAGCGGTGCGAATTTGCTCTTGCTCGACGAACCAACAGACAACCTCGACTTGGCCAGTGCAGATGCATTGGAAGCTGGTTTGAATAGCTTCGAAGGCACCGTTCTGGCGGTTACTCACGACCGCTGGTTTGCTGCTGGATTCGATCGCTTCTTGCTTGTCGAAGCCGACGGCACCGTCCGCGAAACTGACGGACCGGTCTGGCAAGGCCGCGGTTAGTTCATTCCGGGACTGAGTGTTCGCAATCCCATTTCTTCCGCGAATGATTTTTGTCGCGCGTCATATGTGACGAATGCTTTGACGCCAGCTAGATATGCAGTGGCGATATGAATTGCATCAAGTGATGCAAGATGGTTGCCTGGCACCAATTCTGCGGTACGCGCAACAGGAGTATCGAATTCCAAAAAGTTGATGCGATCAATTATGCCGAGTGCATCTTGCATGAATGTGTCATTGCGGCGCATTGCGCGATGAATCTCTACATGTGCAATAAGGGAAGTTGCCAACACTTCGTCTGCAAGAGTTGCATCGAGTTTCTTCGAATGCGTTTCACCGAAAATCAAAGTGAGGATTGCAGAACTATCGAGATAAATCATTTGTCCCGCTCTGCGTCGCGCTCTGCAATGAGTTGAGCAACTGCGCTCACACCTTCAGGGAGCGTGGCACGCTTAATAGTTTCGAGAGGTGCATCTGACTTGGCGGGGATCGCAATGTTTAGTTGTCGAGAGTTTCGATAGACAGGGACGAGTTGAGCAACCGGAACTCCGTTATTGGTGATCTCGAACATGTGGCCCTCCTGGACTCGGCGAAGAATCTCGCCACTGCTGTTTCGCAGTTCGCGATGACTAATTCTTTCCATGAAAGGCCTCCTTGTGTAGCGCGATGTCGCACACTGTGGAAAACCTAGCCCAAGAAGCGCAATCTGGACAGCGACGATCGACCAAAACCCCTCACAAAACGGCCATTTCGGCGTGGCGCGGCCCCCGCAAGCGTGAGGGGTGGTAGCCGTTTTGACCGCCTCGCTGTGAGGCGGGTAACCTGCGCCCTCGCTGCTGATGCCTCAAGCGTCAGCAACCCCCAACACCATCGAACAAAGGTTTCCGCTGTGCGCACTTTCCAGCCTAAAGGCTCTGAAGTCGAACGTACCTGGCACATCATTGATGCCACCGACGTCGTCCTTGGTCGCCTCGCCGTCCAAGCTGCCAACCTCTTGCGCGGAAAGCACAAGCCAACCTTTGCTTCACACGTTGACACCGGTGACTTCGTCATCATCATCAATGCAGAAAAAATTGCATTGAGCGGCAACAAGCTTGTTTCAAAGTTTGATTACCGTCACTCAGGTCAGCCTGGTGGTTTGACCGCAACTGCATACGGCGACTTGATCGCAAAGAACCCACGTCGTGCTGTTGAGAAAGCTGTTAAAGGCATGCTTCCTCACAACCGTTTGGGTGCACAGCAGTTCACCAAGCTCAAGGTTTATGCGGGTGCAGAACACCCACACGCAGCGCAGAAGCCTGTCCCATTCACCATCACACAGGTTGCGCAATAAACACAGTCGCGTCCGCGATTGTGTGAGGAAGGAAAACAGTGACTGAGGTCGCCGAGGTTTACACCAGCGAGACTGCTGCCCCAACAAAGGCTGCTCGCAACGTTAAGGCTGTCCCAAGCAATGCAACGGGTCGCCGCAAAGAAGCTATTGCACGCGTTCGTCTCGTGCCAGGTACCGGTCGTTGGGTAATCAACGGTCGCGATCTTGCTAATTACTTCCCAAACAAAGTTCACCAGCAGTCAGTTAATGACCCGCTGAAGCTTGCAGGTCTTGAAGGTCAGTTTGACGTTCTTGCAACTCTCACCGGTGGTGGAGTTTCAGGTCAAGCAGGCGCACTTCGCCTCGGCATTGCACGCGCGCTTAATGACATTGATCGTGAAGCACTTCGCCCAGGTCTCAAAAAGGCTGGTTTCCTTACTCGCGATGCACGCGCGAAGGAACGCAAGAAGTACGGTTTGAAGAAGGCTCGTAAAGCTTCTCAGTACAGCAAGCGTTAATTGCTCTTTTGCAAAACCCTCGAAGTCATCGGCTTCGAGGGTTTTGTGTTTTCAAGGTTCATCACAACTCTCGAGAGTAGGCTCGCATCCTTATGGGACGCTTATTTGGCACTGATGGTGTGCGCGGTTTAGCCAACCGCGATCTCACCGCAGAACTCGCATTGGACCTCTCGGTTGCTGCAGCACACGTGCTTGCAGACACAGGTGAATTCACAGGCCATCGTCCGTTCGCCATAGTCGGTCGCGACACTCGCGCGAGTGGTGAATTTCTTGAAGCTGCGGTGGTTGCAGGTCTTGCAAGTGCCGGTGTTGATGTGTGGTTGGTCGGTATTGCGCCGACTCCAGCGGTCGCGTATTTAGTAGAAAAAACTGGTGCCGATCTCGGTGTCATGTTGTCCGCAAGTCACAATCCAATGCCAGACAACGGCATCAAGTTTTTTGCACGCGGTGGAATCAAGCTTGCTGATGACATTGAAGATGCGATCGAAAATCGTCTTGAAGAACCGTGGGAACGTCCTACCGGCACCGCAGTTGGCCGCGTCAAAGATGCATCGCATCTCATCGAAGCTTATGTGACTCATTTGCTCTCCACCACTACTCAATCACTCGAAGGTTTGAAAGTTGTTGTCGATGGTGCGAACGGTGCAGCGCATTACGTAGCGCCAGAGGTTTACCGTCGCGCAGGCGCTGAAGTGATTGCAATTCATTGCGCACCTGATGGCAACAACATCAACGAAAATTGTGGTTCAACTCATCTCGAAAGTTTGTGTGAAGCGGTCCGCAAGATAGGTGCAGATATTGGCGTTGCGCATGATGGCGACGCCGATCGTTTCCTTGCTGTCGATGCACAAGGTGAATTGGTCGATGGCGATCAAATCATGGCAATTCTCGGTCTCGCATTACGTGATGCCGGAAAGTTGACGCGCAACACTGTTGTTGGCACTGTGATGGCGAATCTTGGCTTCAAACTTGCAATGCGCGCTGAAGGAATTGAAATTATCGAAACTGCCGTCGGCGATCGGTACGTTCTTGAAGCCATGCGAGATGGTGGTTTCACCATCGGTGGTGAACAAAGTGGCCACGTCATTCTCGCTGAATATGCAAACACAGGTGATGGAACCTTGACGGCCCTTCAAGTACTTGCACGTATGGCGCAGACCGGCAAACCGGTTGCAGAACTCGCTGCAGTAATGAATCGACTTCCACAAGTGTTGATCAACGTCAAAGGCGTCGACAAGAGTCGGGTTAGTGCATCTGACACATTGAACACAGAGATCGCAGCTGTGAGCGCAGAACTTGGTGAATCTGGTCGTGTCCTCTTACGTCCAAGTGGTACTGAAGCCTTGGTGCGCGTCATGGTGGAAGCGCCGACTGCAGCAATCGCACAGGCGGCGGCTGAACGTTTGGCGGCCGTTGTGAAGTCAGAACTCAGTTTGTAAAGCACCGAATAGCCCGCGCATTAGGCTTAGAGAATGTGCGGAATCGTCGGTTATGTAGGTCAAAAGCCAGCACTCCATGTCCTCGTTGAAGGTCTTCGACGATTGG
The DNA here is from genome assembly GCA_041181965.1 of Actinomycetota bacterium. Taxonomy (GTDB): domain Bacteria; phylum Actinomycetota; class Actinomycetes; order S36-B12; family UBA5976; genus JAFMIT01. Next base: position 20,305 of record JBEGON010000092.1, on the reverse strand, counting down.
AATATCGCGGCTACGACTCAGCAGGTATTGCAGTTGTAGCAAATGATGGAATTCACTCCCGCAAGAAGGCTGGCAAACTCGCCAATCTTGAAGGTGAACTTGCCAACGATCCGATGGCTGCTTCAACAATCGGTATTGGACACACTCGTTGGGCAACTCACGGCGGACCCACTGACACCAATGCGCACCCACATCTTTCAGAAGATGGAAAAGTTGCTGTTATCCATAACGGCATCATCGAAAACTTTGCAGAACTTCGCACCGAACTTACTAAAGCCGGTGTAACTCTCCGCAGCGAAACTGATACTGAAGTTGCTGCGCATTTGATTTCTCAAGAACTCGCAAAGAGCAATGCTGATCTCGCAGACGCGGTACGCGCCGTGTGCCGTCGACTTCGCGGTGCATTCACTTTGGTTGTCGCGCATGCAGATCGCCAGGATCTCGTCATCGGCGCCCGACGCAATTCACCACTCGTTGTTGGCCGAGGTGAAGGCGAAAATTTCTTGGCGTCGGATGTGTCAGCATTTATCGCGCACACGCGCAATGCAATCGAACTAGGTCAAGACCAGGTTGTCGAACTTCGTGCAAATTCCATCACCGTCACAGATTTCGATGGTAAGTCCGCACCATTTACTGAATACGAAGTTACCTGGGATGCAGCTGCTGCCGAAAAGGGCGGATTCGACACCTTCATGCTCAAGGAAATTGCTGAGCAACCGAAGGCTGTCGCTGACACTCTCATGTCGCGCATCAAAGACGGCAAGATCTATCTTGATGAAATGAAATTCACCTCTGAAGAACTTCGCAACATCGACAAAATCATCATCACAGCTTGTGGCACTGCGTATCACTCAGGTTTGATTGCGAAGTACGCAATCGAACGTTGGACTCGCGTACCTTGCGAAGTGGAGTTGGCGAGCGAATTTCGTTACCGCGATCCAATTTTGCATAAGAACATTCTTGTGATTGCAATTTCGCAATCAGGCGAAACTATGGATACCTTGATGGCAATTCGTTACGCCAAAGAACAAGGCAGTCGAGTGCTTTCAATCTGCAATACGCAAGGCTCCACGATGCCGCGCGAATCCGATGCAGTCATTTACACGCACGCTGGTCCAGAAATTGCTGTGGCATCGACCAAAGCGTTTCTCACTCAGGTGATTGCGGTTTATTTGTTTGCAATGTACTTGGCGCAGGAACGCGGTTCCGAATTCGATGTTGAAGAGTTGGCTGCGGAAGTTGCAGATATGTCAGCCAAGGTGGATCTTGTGCTCGACACGATGGAACCAGTCCGCAAACTTGCTCACGAATACGCCAAGGCGAATTCGGTGCTCTTTATTGGTCGTCACGTGGGATATCCAGTGGCCCTCGAAGGCGCACTCAAGTTGAAAGAACTTGCCTACATGCATGCTGAAGGTTTTGCAGCGGGCGAACTCAAGCATGGCCCGATTGCGTTGCTCGAAGATGGCTTGCCAGTGTTTGTTGTGACGCCATCACCTTCGGATAGCCCTGTGCTCCATGAAAAAATTGTCAGCAACATTCAGGAAGTTCGCGCACGTGGTGCACACACCATCGTGATTGCGGAAGAAGGCGACGAATCAGTTGTGCCGTACGCACATCACATCATTCGCATTCCTGCGTGCCCAACCTTGTTGCAGCCGGTAGTAGCAACTGTTCCGCTGCAAGTGTTTGCGTGTGAAATGGCGACCTTGAAAGGTTACGATGTTGATCAACCTCGCAACCTCGCAAAATCAGTCACAGTGGAGTAACCAGTGATTGTTGGTATCGGCGTCGACGTTGTTGAGATTGCGCGTTTTGAATCTCTCATGGAACGTCAACCAACATTTATCAATCGCATTCTTACTGATTCAGAAATTCATCACCGAGATGGTTCACGTCGAAGTGCTGCATCACTCGCTGCGCGATTTGCTGCGAAAGAAGCGGTTGCGAAATCTCTCGGTGGTCCAGCAGGACTGTCTTGGCATGACGTGGTTGTGATCACAGATGAGAGTGGCAAGCCGACGCTCGACATTACGGGGACGGTATTGGCAATGGCCAATGCGTTGCATGTCACACGTTGGCATATTTCCATGACGCACGATGGCGGCAACTCCATTGCCTACGTCATCGCGGAGAGCTAGAACCCTTCAATTTCCGCTCAGTCACGCATTACTTTGTGGCACTAGCGAGTAACAGGCAAGATTGACCTATGACAGTTGTGAACTCTTCCCGAGCGACTGCCCAGATTGATTTGGGTGCAGTCGAGCACAACATTCGTACTTTGAAGTCCATTGCTGGTGTGCCTGTTATGGCCGTGGTGAAAGCAGATGGGTATGGCCACGGCGCTGTTCCAGTTGCTTTGGCCGCGAAGAACGCAGGCGCCGAATGGTTGGGTGTTTGTTTCATCGATGAAGCACTCGAACTTCGTTCTCACGGAATACCAGGCCCGATTGTGGCGTGGTTGCTTTCGGACGACGACGATTATGCATCGGCACTGGATCAAGACATTGATCTATCTGTTGTTTCAGTCACTCAGATGGAACGTATTGCAGAACTTGCTCAACAGCGCGGAATTCGCGCGAGACTTCACATTGAAGTTGACACAGGCTTGAATCGCGCGGGTGCATCCCGCGATCAATGGGAGAAGATTTTCAATCGCGCGGTCGAACTGTCTGCACACATTGAAGTGATCTCCGTTTGGTCGCACCTTGCTGCTTCAGATGAACCTTCGCATCCAGCTAATGCGAAGCAACATGTGCGTTACGAATCAGCGCTGGCTTTGGCGCAGTTGCTGGGCCTCAATGTTCGCATTCGACACCTCGCAAATTCGGCCGGTGCTTTATTGCATCCAGATTTTCGTTATGACTTGGTGCGATGTGGCATTGCGACATACGGAATAACTCCAGGTGGAGACGCCGGGGATATTGCGAATTTTGAGTTGCAGCCAGTGATGACTGTGAAGTCCAAAATTGCGTATGTACGTCAACTCGAAAAAGGCGAAGGCGTTTCGTATTCACACAAATATGTTGCTGAACAAGCAACTACTGTCGGCTTGATTCCTGTCGGTTATGCCGATGGAATTCCTCGCAATGCAACAAATGCTGGACATGTGACGTACAAAGGTGCTCGCTATCCGATTGTCGGCACCGTGTGCATGGATCAGTTTGTCGTGGAATTTGGTGCAACTCCTGTTGAACTTGGCGATGAAGTGACCGTATTCGGCGCAGGAGCCGCAGATGCGCACGAATGGGCGTTGAGCGCTGGCACCATCGGATATGAACTTGTCACTCGACTTGGCAGCCGCATCTCTCGCGAATATGTCGATGGTGTGCGATGAGTGCCATAAGTAAAGCTGGGAAGACTCTGGTTTTTGGCACATTGGCAGCCGCTTTTGGTGTTGGTGCAATGGCCGGTGTGGTCGCGGAACGTGCAATTGTTGGTCGCGCACTTCGCAAAGGCAATGACACTGGCGAACCATTTGGAAGTTTGCACACGCCTCCGACAGAAGTGGTCGCTGATGACGGCGTAGCGCTCAATGTTGAGATTGAAAATTCAATTGGCGGACACGATGACATCACTGTTGTCTTCTTGCATGGGTATGCATTGAGTCAAGATGAGTTTCATTACCAGCGTCGCGATCTTCGCAATCTTGCGCGCATGGTTTTTTATGATCATCGAGGCCATGGACGTTCAGGACTCGGCGAAAAGTCGACGCACACGGTTGCTCAGCTCGCCTCAGACTTGGAACGCGTGATCAATGCTTCAGCACCGACAGGAAACATTGTTCTTGTGGGTCATTCGATGGGTGGCATGACGATTCAAGCACTTGCTGCACGCTGCCCAGAACTTTTTGGGTCACGCGTTAAGGCAGTCGTTCTGACCTGCACGTCATCTGGCGGAGTTACTCAAGTTCCTTTGGGTTTGCCTGATGGGGTTGGTCGTTTTGTGCAAAAGGTTGCACCGATGGTCACTGATGCTCTCCACGGTAAACAAGAAATCGTTGATAAGTCTCGAGCAGCTGGCAGCGATCTCAACATGTTGATTACGCGTCGCTATGCATTTGGTAGTGGTGCAACCCATGAGCTCACTCACTTTGTTTCAGAACTACATGCTGCTACACCTATTGAAGTTGTTGGCGATTTTCTTCACGCTCTTGGTGAATACGACAGCAAGGCAGATTTGCACGTACTTGGCAATGTCAAAACTGTTGTGGTTGCAGCGAAAGATGATTTGATGACACCGCTCGTGCAGTCAGAAGAAATCGCATCACTCGTGCCGCACGCTGAATTGATTGTTATTCCTGACACCGGTCACATGCTGCCTCTCGAACGTTATGTGGAATTCAACGAAATCATCAGCAACGTGATCGAGCGAGTTCGCGCATCGTGACCATCACTACGGTTTCGACCGCTGAAGAAATGCGTGCTGTTGCAAAAGCATTCGGTGCAACACTTCATGCGGGAGACGTAGTCATTCTGACTGGTCCGCTCGGCGCAGGAAAAACCACTTTCACTCAAGGACTTGCGATTGGCATGCAAGTGCGCGGTCCCATCACAAGTCCAACCTTTGTTATCTCGCGAGTGCATCCTTCATTGGTGGGAGGCCCATCGCTAATTCACGTTGACGCATACCGTGTCGATTCCCTCAATGAAATCGATGATCTGGACTTTGATTCAGATTTGCATCACTCCGTACTTGTCGCCGAATGGGGGCACGGAAAAGTCGATGCCGTCGTTCAGGCCAGCTACATCGTCAATATCGAACGCGCAGAAGATGATGTACGAACTGTGCAGATCAAGAAGGTAGTTTCGTGAAGATTCTTGCTCTCGATACTTCAACTTCCCGTGTGACTGTCGCACTGACAGATTCTGAAACCTTGGTCAATCAACTTCACGGTGGTGAATTAACTGGTGCGCAATTTCACGGAGAGCTGCTCGCGGGACTTGTTATGCAGTGTCTTGGTGATCTACGTCCTGACGCAATTGCAGTTGGTCGCGGTCCAGGGCCTTACACAGGTTTGCGTGTAGGAATTACAACAGCGGAAGTTCTTGCTGCTGCGTGGGAAATCCCTGTGGTCGGCGTTCCTACTTTGCAAGCACTTGCGCACGGTCATATTCGTCGCGGTGGATCTGCTGGCGTTGCGTGCCTCGATGTGAAACGCAAGGAAATTGCAGCCCAGTCTTTTGACGCTCACGGATCAATGACTGGCGATCCGCACCTGGTTCACATCAACGATATTGATTCACTCGCAGATCAACATCTGGTCGGTCCTGCATTCATAACCCAAACACAGGTACAGCCGGTTGTGAGTGACGATTCACCAGTCGATGCTTTTGATATTGCTTTGATTGCTCACCACCAATTCGCGAGTGGAAATCTGGAGTCATCACAACCTTTGTATTTGCGTGCACCTGATGCAGCAGAACCAGCGCCTCGAAAGACGGTGTTGTGATGACTGTGCAATTTGCATTGATGCAGGACTGGCATTTGCCGGCCGTGTTCGCAATGGAAGAACAACTTTTTGCAGGCGAAGAGTGGAGTCACGATCAATTTCGCGAAGAGCTCGACAATATGCCCGAGACTCGTCTCTACTGGGTGGCTCTCGATGAAAAGCGAGTAGTCGGATATTGCGGAATCTTGCTGCTCAATGATTTTGCTGACATCACGACAATCGCTGTAGAACCAAGTTCACGAAATCGAGGACTCGGAACCGAGATGGTGAAGTTGATGGCAGCTCACGCAATCGAACGTGGAGCGGCGCGCATGCTCTTGGAGGTTCGCACGACGAACGACAACGCCATCAACTTTTATAAGCGTTTTGGCTTTGAAGTAATTGCAGAACGACCTAACTATTACGGTCCCAACTTGAACGCATTTGTCATGGAACAGAGTGATATTCAGGCGGTGCTCAATGTCTGAACCATTAGTTCTCGGAATTGAAACTTCGTGCGATGAAACTGGCGTCGGAATTGTTCGCGGAAATACTCTGCTTGCAGACGCTGTTGCGAGCAGCGTAGATTTGCATGAGCGTTTTGGCGGAGTTGTGCCCGAAGTTGCATCGAGAGCTCATCTCGAAGCCATGGTGCCCACAATTCAACGAGCGTGTAAAGAGGCCGGCATTGCGTTAAAAGATGTGGATGCAATCGCAGTGACGAGTGGCCCTGGTTTGGTAGGTGCGCTTCTTGTAGGTGTTGCAGCAGCAAAAGCTTTGAGCGTGGCACTCGACAAACCAATCTACGGTGTCAATCACTTAGCGTCACATGTTGCGGTTGACACTTTGGAACACGGTGATTTGCCTGAACCTGCAATCGCAATGTTGGTCAGCGGCGGACATTCTTCGTTGTTGCATGTTCCAGATTTGTCGCGTGAAGTGGTTTCTCTTGGAGCAACCATGGATGATGCAGCAGGTGAAGCATTCGACAAAATCGCGCGCGTTCTCGGTCTTGGATTTCCAGGCGGCCCGCATGTTGATCGGATCGCAAAAGAAGGCGATGCCACGGCAATTGATTTTCCACGTGGTCTCACGGCAAAGCACGATCTCGTTGATCATCGCTTCGACTTTTCATTCTCTGGTCTCAAAACCGCAGTTGCACGTTATGTTGAACAACAACAGCGTGCTGGCGTCTCCATCAATGTTGCGGATGTTGCTGCAAGTTTCCAAGAAGCAGTTGTCGATGTATTAGTTCGCAAAGCACTTGATGCTTGTGAATCGCAGGGAGCAAGTCACTTGATCATCGGCGGCGGCGTTGCAGCAAATAGCCGCTTACGAAACGTGGCGGCTGAACGGGCAGAGAAGGCTGGAGTCACTCTCCGTATCCCACGACCTGGTTTGTGTACTGACAACGGCGCGATGGTCGCTGCACTCGGAAGCATCATGGTGTCTCGTGGAGTGGCACCGAGCAACCTTGATTTCGGCGCGGATTCATCCTTGCCAATCGAAAGTATTCGTATTTAGTTGATGCGCTGCGCGAGAATCGCAGTGATGTCGTCACCGATGCGCGCAAGCAAAATGCTGATGACTTTGTCACCGTTGAGATTCTTCTTGAGTTTTTTCGTAAGTGTTTCAGTATCTACTCGATGTCCGCGGCCGCTTATCTGAATATCGCGGGCACCGATTTCAGCGAGAGAGCTGGCAAGAATCTTTTCATCACATTTAACGCTACGAATTACTTCGTATGTTACAAAGAGTGGCGAATCTTCTGGTTCATCGCTGCAGGACAAATATCCCAAATGTTCATCGATGCGATGAGCATGAGTGAGCGCTGCTAATTGCTGGACCAATCCAGCGCGGGTGATTGATGGAGCCGGATCCAGAATGAATTTCTCAACTTTGCCAATCGCTTCCGATGTGGCATGAGCTGAATCTATCTGCGCAAAGTCGCCATGACGATCAACTGCAATTGCGATCCGATCTGGGGTAAGCGCAAAACCACTAAACCACACACTCGCCTCGACCAAAACATTTTTGATGGAGAACCACACTGTTTGCGAATTTTCGGGAAGAAGTGTGTGATCAATTCCAGGCGCAACTTTTGCAACAACTTTTGGATTTGTTGATGCGAGTTCGGAAACCCAGGACCAGCTCGGTGACCAATCTTCGGGATCGCTTATGCGATTGCCACTCGCGCCGTCAACTGTGCGTGGCGCATTGGCATCGCGACGAGCAGGATCGACAAACACAGCATCTACATCGTTCAACAACGCTTCAAGAGCAGTTTCGTCTTCGACAACATCAAACACATCAACACGTGCCGAGAGTTTTGCCAAGTTGAGTGTGGCAATCGCCGCGGTTTCTACATCGCGTTCTGCCGCTCGCACTGTGATGCCATGTTCGGCAAAAGTTTGAGATTCAAATCCCAGGCCACAACCCAAGTCAGCGATTCGAGTGATGCCGAGTTGAGCAAGACGCTGAGATCGCCACTGCCGAACCAGTGGGTGCGTGGCTTGCTCAATGCCGTCTCGGGTGAGCAGCATCTCGGGTGCCTTTCCCCAGCGCGCCACGAGTCGATCTCGAAGATCGGCCTGGAGGCTCGCTGCCGCCCGATATGTACTAGGCAGGCCCAGTTCACGTTCAAGGGTGGAAGCCACGGTGAGCGGGTCGTTGGACGCCTTCTTGACGCCTTGGGCGAGCTCGATCGCGTGCTGCCCGTGAGGCGTTTGGAGCCAGTCCACAATCTCAGTCACGGGGCCATTGTGGCGGTCGTCGAGCAGGCGGGTCGCCCATCTCGGTTTGACGAGCCAAGCGCCCTTATCTACCCTCCGCCTAGCACTCGCCCTCGGTGAGTGCTAATTCCGGGAAAACCCCGGACCTGTACAGACAATCCCCAAAAAGTGGAGGTCAAGATCGTGTCGGTCACATTGAAGCCGCTTGAAGACCGCATCGTGGTTCAAGCACTAGAAGCCGAACAAACAACCGCTTCAGGTTTGGTTATTCCAGACACTGCGAAAGAAAAGCCACAAGAAGGCAAGGTCATTTCAGTAGGACCAGGCCGCGTTGACGACAAGGGCGCACGTATTCCGCTCGACGTCAAAGTTGGCGACGTCGTCATCTTCTCAAAGTACGGCGGCACCGAAGTGAAGTACGCAGGTCAGGAATACCTCATCCTTTCTGCTCGCGACGTACTCGCTGTCGTTGAGAAGTAGTCATCATGGCGAAAATTGTTGAATTTGATGAGCAAGCACGTCGCGCACTTGAGCGCGGTGTCAATGCTCTCGCTGATGCTGTCAAGGTGACATTGGGCCCTAAGGGTCGCAATGTCGTCATCGACAAAAAGTTCGGCGCTCCAACTATCACCAACGATGGTGTCACCATCGCTAAAGAAGTTGAATTGCAAGATCCATTCGAAAACCTTGGTGCGCAGCTCGTTAAAGAAGTTGCTACCAAGACCAACGACGTCGCTGGTGATGGAACCACCACCGCAACCGTCTTGGCGCAGGCTTTCGTCAAAGAAGGCTTGAAGGTTGTCGCTGCAGGCGCAGCGCCAATGGATATCAAGAAGGGCATTGAAGCTGCAGTTGCAGCGCTCAAAGATGAACTGCTCAAGAATGCACGTCCTGTTGCAAACAAAGAAGAAATCGCCCAAGTTGCGACAATTTCTTCGCAAGATCGCGCAATCGGTGAATTGATTGCTGACGCGTTCGACAAAGTTGGCAAAGATGGCGTTATTTCTGTCGAGGAATCTTCAACCACCGGTCTTGAACTTGAATTCACCGAAGGTATGCAATTCGATAAGGGCTACATCTCGCCTTACTTCGTCACTGATTCAGAGCGAATGGAAACCGTCCTTGACGATCCATACATTCTCTTGGTTCAGAACAAAGTGTCAGCAGTTGCAGAACTCTTACCATTGCTCGAAAAGGTTTCACAGACTGGCAAGCCACTCTTTATTGTCGCTGAAGATGTCGAAGGCGAAGCGCTTTCAACTCTCGTTGTAAACCGCATTCGCGGCATCTTCACTTCATGTGCAGTGAAGGCTCCAGCGTTCGGTGATCGTCGCAAAGCAACTTTGCAAGACATGGCCATCTTGACTGGTGCCCAAGTTATTTCTGCAGAAGTTGGCTTGAAGATTGATCAAGTTGGACTTGAAGTTCTCGGTAGCGCACGTCGCGTCATCGTGACCAAGGACAACACCACCATCGTTGATGGCGGTGGCAAATCTGAAGAAGTTGCCGCTCGTGTCAATCAGATTCGCGCTGAAATCGAACGCACTGACTCCGATTGGGATCGTGAAAAACTTCAAGAGCGTGTTGCAAAGCTTGCTGGTGGCGTTTGCGTCATCAAGGTTGGTGCACACACTGAAGTTGAATTGAAGGAAAAGAAGCACCGCATTGAAGATGCTGTGTCTGCAACTCGTGCAGCTATCGACGAAGGCATTGTTCCTGGTGGTGGCTCTGCACTTGTTACGGCTTCTTCAATCCTTGACAACAACCTCGGACTCGAAGGTGATTTCAAGATTGGTGTGGGCATTGTTCGCGCTGGTGTTGTTGAACCACTTCGTTGGATTGCAGAAAACGGTGGCGAAAACGGATATGTTGTTGTAGCAAAGGTGAAGGAAACCGGCAAAGGTTTCAACGCTGCTACCAACGAATACGTTGACCTCATTGCAGAAGGTGTTCTCGATCCAGTGAAGGTCACGCGTTCAGCTCTCGAAAACGCAGCATCTATCGCGGCAATGCTTTTGACAACTGAAGCACTCGTTGTTGAAAAGCCTGAAGCGAAAGAAGAAGACCATGGTCATGGCCACAGCCATGGACCTGGTGGTCACAGTCACTAAGACAAAACAAAAGAGCCGGCGTGATGCCGGCTCTTTTGTTTTTTCGAATTATGCGATGCGCGCGGTGCGCTTTTCGCGAGCGTACATTGCTTCGCGATCATCTTCTGACATGCCGCCCCAAATTCCGTAAGGTTCGCGAACGCTCAAAGCATGAGCTGCGCACTGCTTGAGCACTGGGCAGGTTGCACAGATTGCTTTTGCTTTTGCTTCGCGGTTTGCGCGGGCGGGACCACGTTCTCCATCCGGATGGAAGAAAGACTCGGGATCTTCGCCACGGCATGCGCCTTGGAACTGCCATTCCCAAGTATCGGCAATAGGTCCAGGGAGGCGAGAGATATCCGCCATGACTTCCTCCTATGTGGTGTTGTCGTGACGCAGATTATTGAACCTTCAACAATCGGTCAAGCCGCTTAGCCAAATCTTAACTATCGCCCAACGGTCTCTGACATTAGGCGAACGGTCTATTTCCCTCGTGAGGGCGGGTTAAGTGCTGTGCCCCACTTTCGAATCGAAAGTGTCCTGAAATGCCCGACTAAACTTCCGACACCGTAGACCGCAGGGAAGCTGACATGGATCAATCGCCGTTGGGAAACATTCACGATTTCGAAGCCAAATTTGGAATCACCGGGCTCACTTTTGATGACGTGCTCCTGCTCCCTGCCGCGAGTGACGTGGTGCCGAGCGAAGTCGACACATCCACCCGTCTGACGCGCAATATCACCCTCCGTGTGCCGCTGGTTTCCTCAGCGATGGACACCGTCACCGAAGCACGCATGGCAATCGCAATGGCGCGACAAGGCGGCGTTGGCGTTTTGCATCGCAACCTCTCAATCGAAGATCAAGCAAATCAAGTTGATCTCGTCAAGCGTTCCGAAGCAGGCATGGTCACTAAGCCGGTGACGTGCTCACCAGAGAACACACTTGGTGAAGTTGATGCGTTGTGTGGTCACTACCGAATTTCTGGTGTTCCGGTTGTAGACGCGGATGGAACTCTCGTCGGCATTGTGACAAATCGCGACATGCGTTTTGAAGACAATCGAAACCGATTGGTTCGCGATGTCATGACAAAAATGCCATTAATCACTGCACCAGTTGGAATTAAGTCAGATGAAGCTCTCGCGTTGCTTCGTCAACACAAAGTGGAAAAACTTCCCCTTGTCGACAAGAGCAACAAACTTCAAGGTCTCATCACTGTTAAAGACTTTGTGAAACAAGATCAATATCCACTCTCAACCAAAGATGCAGCTGGTCGTCTCGTTGTTGGTGCAGCGGTTGGTGTTGGCGAAGATGCATACATTCGCGCACGTGCATTGATTGATGCTGGTGTTGATTTTGTAGTCGTTGACACTGCTCACGGTCATTCATCTGGTGTTCTCAACATGGTGAAGCGTTTGAAAGCAGATACCAAAGTTGATGTCATCGGGGGCAACATCGCGACTCGTTCTGCAGCGCAAGCATTGATTGATGCAGGCGCTGACGCCATCAAAGTTGGTGTTGGTCCCGGTTCTATCTGCACCACTCGCGTCGTGGCAGGTGTTGGCGTTCCACAAATCAGCGCAATTTGGGCAGCATCGACTGCAGCAAAAGCAGCGGGCGTTCCCATCATTGGTGATGGCGGCTTGCAGTACAGCGGCGACATTGCAAAAGCACTTGTTGCTGGTGCAGATACCGTCATGCTCGGTTCACTTCTCGCCGGAACCGCTGAAGCACCTGGCGAAGTTGTTTTCGTCAATGGCAAGCAATACAAGTCTTATCGCGGCATGGGTTCACTTGGTGCAATGGAAAGTCGCGAAACCAAAAAGTCATACAGCAAAGATCGCTACTTCCAAGACGATGTTTTGTCAGACGACAAGCTCGTGCCAGAAGGCGTCGAAGGTCAGGTTCCTTATCGCGGACCCCTCTCTGCTGTTGCACATCAACTTGTTGGTGGTTTGCGTGCATCGATGGGTTATGCGGGTGCAGCGACAGTCGCAGACTTGCAGAGCAAGGGACAGTTTGTTCGCATCACTGCGGCAGGCTTGAAAGAAAGCCACCCACACGACATTCAATTAACCAACGAAGCACCGAACTACCACGGTCGTTGATAGCGAGTATGAAATGAATGAAATCGAAATTGGTCGCACGAAGCATGCTCGTCAAGCTTTTTCTTTCGACGATATCTCTGTAGTTCCGAGTCGTCGCACTCGCTCTCCTGAAGATGTTTCACTCGCATGGAAAATTGACGCGTACGCATTCGATCATCCAATCGTTGCGGCGCCAATGGATTCCATTGCATCACCTGAAAGTGTGATTGAAATTGCGGGCCTCGGTGGCCTTTCAATTCTGGATCTTGAAGGTTTGTGGACTCGTTATGAAGATCCAACGGATGCTTACGCCAAAATTGCGGCAAGTAGCAGTGCTGATGGAAACAGCGTCATCCAAAAAGTTTATGCAGAACCAATCAAACCTGAACTGGTTGCGGCACGAGTTGCCCAACTGCGCGCAGCAGGTATCACTGTTGCTGGTGCGTTGAGCCCTTCGCGCACTTTGGAATTTCACAAAACCTTAGTTTCAGCTGGCGTTGATATTTTCGTGATCCGCGGAACCACACTTTCCGCTGAGCATGTTTCATCAGATGATCAAGCCCTCAACTTGAAGCAATTCATTTACGAACTTGATGTTCCCGTAATCGCTGGTGGTGTTGCTTCATACAAAGCGGCCTTGCATTTGATGCGCGCAGGCGCAGCGGGTGTGCTTGTTGGATTCGGTGGCGGCGCAACTCACACCACTGCGGATGTACTGGGACTTCGGGTACCGATGGCAACTGCGGTCGCAGACGTTGCGGCAGCTCGTCGCGAATACATGGATGAATCTGGCGGCCGTTACGTTCACGTCATCGCGGACGGCGCGATGGGACGATCTGGCGACATGGTCAAAGCCCTCGCATGTGGTGCTGATGCCGTCATGGTCGGTTCACCGTTGGCACGTGCCACCAATGTGCCAGGACACGGTCGTCACTGGGGTCGCGAAGCCTCGCACGGAGATCTTCCACGCGGACACATCGCGGACTTTGGAACTGCAGGAACTTTGGCTGAAATCATTGGTGGTCCATCTCGCACCTCTGATGGCACGATGAATTTGCTTGGTGCAATCCGCAAGAGCATCGCGACCTGCGGCTACAGCGACCTCAAAGAGTTCCAAAAAGTCGAAATCATCGTTAACTAATCGCTTTTAGGTAGTTAGTCTCTCGCCATGGCACAGACTCGACCTGCAGATGCAGACGCGCTTGTTTCGCGCTTGCTAGCGCATGTCGAGACGACCAGTGGTCGCACCCTTCCAGTTTTTTCGCCGCTTGATGGTGCTGAGATATTTGCACTACCGATTTCAAGTGAATCTGATGTTGAAAGATCTTTTGAATTAGCTCGTCAAGCGCAAGCTTGTTGGGCTTCACAAAGTTTGAATCAGCGAATTGCCATTGTTGAGCGCTTTCATGATTTGGTATTGGACAATGCAGAAACTTTGCTCGATGTCGCACAATGGGAAAATGGCAAGACTCGCACGAATGCAATGGATGAGATTCTCGACATCGCGCTGACGTGTCGTTACTACGCGCGGACCGCCGGCAAGTCTTTGAAACCAAAACGACGTCGCGGTGCTTTTCCCGTGGTAACAGTTGCTTATGAACATCACCATCCTCTTGGGGTTATCGGTGTTATTTCTCCTTGGAACTACCCACTTACTTTGTCTGTGAGTGATTTCATCCCTGCGTTGATCGCAGGAAATACTGTCGTCGCAAAACCCGATGCACAAACACCGCTTTGTGCACTCGTACTTGTCGACCTTCTATACAAAGCTGGTGTTCCAAGAGATGTCGTCAAAGTCGTGATGGGTGATGGTGCAGAGGTTGGACCATTTGTGATCTCTCGCGCTGACTTTGTCATGTTCACTGGATCTACTCGCGTTGGACGCGAAGTCGCTCGCAGTGCAGGTGAGCGACTTATTCCGTCTTCAATGGAACTTGGTGGCAAGAACTCTCTAATAATCAATCGCGATGTTGATCTTGACTACGCAGTGGATGTAGCGAAACGCGGCGCATTCGCAAACTCTGGCCAGCTGTGTATCGGCACGGAACGCATCGTCATTCACGCCGAGATTTATCGGGAATTTATGCACAAATTCCGGCTTGCTGTCGCTGACATGAAAGTGGGAAGCGAAATCGGTTGGGGTTTTGACATGGGAACTTTGATCAACGAAAAGCAGATTTCGACGACGGAACGTCATATCTTTGACGCTGTTTCTAAAGGTGCTGTCATTGAAGTTGGCGGCGAACGGCTTTCCGAAGTTGGTCCATTCGCATTCGCACCAACGGTTTTGAGCAATGTGCCACCTGAAGCAGAAGTTTGTGGAACCGAAACATTTGGTCCAGTGTGTTCGGTTTACACCTGGCGTACCGAAGAAGACTTGGTCGAATTCGTCAACAACACTGAATACGGCTTGAGTGCGGGCATCGTGTCGCGTAATACGAAGTGGGCGAATGACATCGCGGTTCAACTTCACGTTGGCGCAGTTAACATCAACGAAGCTTTCGGCAGTGCGTACGCAAGCATTGACGCCCCAATGGGCGGAATGAAGCAGAGCGGCGTTGGTCGTCGACATGGCGAACATGGAATCTTGAAGTACACCGAGTCGCAAACAATTGCTCGGCAACGGTGGATGAAACTCACTCCACAATGGCGTATGGATGATCGTGGATGGGCGAGATTCGCAACCCGTGCTCTACGCCTCATGAAAGTTTTGCGATTCAAGTGAGCACCAACGACTTCGATGTTGTTGTCATCGGTTCTGGCTTTGGTGGCAGTGTTTCAGCACTTCGGTTGACTGAAAAAGGCTACAAAGTTGCCGTGATCGAGGCTGGCAAACGTTTCGAAGACAAGGACTTTCCGAAGACTTCGTGGCGTTTGCATAAATTCCTCTACGCACCGCGCCTCGGACTTAATGGAATTCAGCGCATTCATATTTTGAAGGATGTATTGGTGTTGTGCGGCGCTGGAGTTGGCGGCGGTTCACTTGTCTATGCCAACACTTTGTATGTGCCGCCAGAGACGTACTTTCGCGACTCACAGTGGGCACACATCACTGATTGGCAAAAAGAACTTGCACCTTTTTACGATCTGTCATCGCGCATGTTGGGCGTTGTCGAAAATCCCTACTTTTCACCAAGCGACGAAGTCATCAAACGAGCAGCAGAAGCTCAAGGTCGTGGACACACATTTCGATTGACTCCGGTGGGTGTTCATTTTGGCGCCGGTGAAGGCGTCGAAAGTGCAGATCCGTTCTTTGGTGGGGCTGGACCTTCGCGCACGGGTTGCACACACTGCGGCGAATGTATGACTGGGTGCCGCCACAATGCAAAGAACACATTGCTGAAGAACTACTTGTATCTGGCTGAGAAGAATGGTGCTCAGGTTATTGCTGGATTCACAGTGGAACAATTAATGGAAACTGAAAATGGCTGGAAAATCATCGCTCGTAAGAGCACGGGGTATGGCCGCCGCACGTTTACTGCGCGGCAGGTAATTGTTGCCGCGGGTACGTACAACACGCAAAAACTCTTGCATTCGATGAGTGCATCGCACCTGCCAAATCTCTCAAAGCGTTTGGGTTATCTCTCGCGAACAAATAGTGAATCTCTTGTTGGTGCGATTATGCCGACGACAAAAGTTGATTACAGCCGGGGCGTTGCTATTACTTCGTCTTTCCACCCGGATGATGTCACTCACGTTGAACCTGTTCGATACGGGCATGGCAGTAATTCCATGGGGTTGCTGCAAACCATCATGACTGATGGTTTCAGTGCTCGCGATCGCAGACGACAGTGGCGCAAGGCAATTGTTGCCAATCCTGTTTTGTGGTTACGCACATTGAACGTGCGCAAGTGGAGTGAAAGATCAATCATCGCTCTCGTCATGCAAAATGTTGATTCGTCTGTTCGTGTAAAACTTAACAACAACAAACTCACATCAGAACAAGATGTATCGAACCCCAATGCAACATACATTCCACAAGCAAATGATGTGGTGCGGCAAATTGCGGCAGCTGAAGGTGGATTTCCCGCTGGTCACTACGGTGACTTGATTGGCGCGCCATTTACTGCGCACTTCGTTGGAGGATGTGTCGTAGGGGATAGCGATCAAACTGGCGTAATCGATCCGTATCACCGTGTCTGGAATTACCCAAGCCTTCATATTGTTGATGGATCTGCCGTAACTGCGAACCTTGGCGTCAACCCTTCTTTGACGATTACTGCGCAAGCCGAACGCGCGATGAGCATGTGGCCCAACAAGGGAGAAGATGATGTGCGGCCAGCGCAAAATGAGCCCTATCAGCGAGTGAAACCGATCGCCCCGCGCATGCCAGCGGTACCTGCACACGCTCCCGCTGCACTTACGTTCGACAACTAGAATTCAGCCTTCGCGCGAGGAGGAATTGTGGCCAATCACGAGTTAGTTCTCGTTGTGGATTTTGGCGCTCAATACGCGCAGCTGATTGCCCGTCGTGTACGCGAAGCTCAGGTTTATTCAGAAATTGTTCCGCACACCATCACTGCCGCTGAAATTGCTGCTCGTAATCCTGTCGCGGTCATTCTCTCCGGTGGACCTTCGAGTGTCTACGCAGATGGTGCACCACAGATTGATGCGGGTCTATTTGAATTAGGTATCCCAACTTTCGGCATTTGCTACGGTTTTCAGGCAATGGCAAAAGCGCTAGGCGGCGAAGTTGCAAAGACCGGACTTTCTGAATTCGGTCGCACCCCACTGAAAGTGACAGCACCAAACTCAAGGATTTTTGACAGCATTCCATCTGCATTAAACGTGTGGATGTCGCATGGTGATTCAGTAGCAAAAGCGCCCGAAGGTTTCACTGTTACTGCGATGACTGATGGCGCACCAGTAGCAGCGTTCGAAGATCTCAATCGCAAACTCGCTGGCGTGCAATTCCATCCGGAAGTGTTGCATTCAGAGCATGGCCAACGGGTTCTCGAGCACTTCCTTTGGAATGTTGCAGGTTGTAAGCGCGATTGGACGACGGCAAATGTTGTCGATGATCAAGTCGCCCGAATTAAATCTCAAATCGGAAGTGCACGAGTTATCTGCGGACTTTCTGGTGGCGTTGATAGTGCAGTTGCTGCTGCACTGGTACACAAAGCAGTTGGCGATCAACTCACCTGTGTTTTTGTAGATCATGGCTTGCTACGTCAAGGCGAACGCGAACAAGTAGAGCGCGATTATGTCGCAGCGACTGGCATCCGACTCGTCGTTGTAGATGCTCGCGAACGTTTCCTTTCTGAACTTGCTGGAATTACCGATCCAGAAACAAAGCGCAAGACAATCGGCCGACTTTTCATTCGCGTTTTCGAAGATGCTGAACGCGAGCTTGTTGCGGAATCAAAAGATGGTGAACCGATCAAGTTCCTAGTGCAAGGAACTTTGTACCCAGATGTCGTTGAATCTGGTGGTGGCAGTGGTGCAGCCGTCATCAAGTCACATCACAATGTTGGTGGCCTGCCTGAAGATTTGCAGTTTGAATTGTGCGAACCATTGCGCGAACTTTTCAAAGATGAAGTACGTGCTGTCGGTGAAAAGCTTGGACTCCCAGCGGCAATGGTGTGGCGTCACCCGTTCCCAGGTCCAGGTCTCGGCATTCGCATCATCGGCGAAGTGAATGAAACGAACCTGACAATCTTGCGCGCCGCCGATGCAATTGTTCGCGAAGAAACAACTGCGGCTGGCATCGATCGTGAAATCTGGCAATTCCCAGTTGTTTTGCTTGCGGATGTGCGTTCTGTAGGCGTGCAGGGCGACGGTCGAACGTACGGTCATCCGATTGTCCTGCGTCCAGTGAGCAGCGAAGACGCTATGACGGCCGACTGGTCACGCTTGCCATACGACTTGCTCGCAAAGATTTCTACACGCATCACTAATGAAGTGCGTGAAGTGAACCGAGTGGTTCTCGACATTACGTCGAAACCACCCGGCACTATTGAATGGGAATAACTCTTACTGCACGCCGATGTGAAGCGGTCCAACAATTGTTGGCAGCGGCGACGTTGTTGGTGTGAGTACATACCAACTCCCTGCACTGAGTGGTCCAGTGATGAGTGTCGTTCCAGTAACGACCGCTGAGCAATCACCTGCGGTTAACTGCGAGCTAAATGAAAGTGTTTCTCCATCACCCAAAGTCAGTGCCGTCACGTCGTACCAACTATTAGAGCCAGGCGAATGATCGAGGACGGCCACGTCGCCTGCTATGAACGAGTCGTTATTACTTAAAAGGTAGGCGGGGCCGGAACAATCCTCAGTTGCAAACTTTGCACCGTAGTTATCAAAAGGTTCTGCCCGTATGGTCCCATCCATGTTGAAATTCACCATACGGCTTGCCGCAGTAGACCACACTGTCAAGAAACCGATGCGTCCTGAAATTGAGTTGATAGAGGCATCAACCAAGTAACCCACGAACGTGTTGTTTGCATCGAGGACAACAAGCGACGGACCTGTTGCACCAGCCGCCCCTTGAAGACCGCGCGGACCCTGATCTCCCTGAACGCCGCGAGGGCCGGTTGCGCCATTGGCTCCATTCGTTCCGTTGGTGCCATTAGCTCCCGCAGGACCTTGTAGTCCACGTGGTCCTTGTGGACCAGTTTCGCCAGGAAAGCCCGAAGGGCCTTCAGGACCCTGCGGCCCACGCGGACCTTGAGTTCCAAGCGTCAGAAGTTTTTCGCCTTTCGCGCACTTGGTCGTCGAACTCGATACCAAGCGCACAGTGCCTTTGACGGGGTAGAGGCATAACTTGGTCGCGGTGGTGGCGCTTTGTGCCGCTGTGAGCCCCGAAAAGGCCAGAATGAGCACCGTCAGTGAGATGGGCGCAAGCAACCGCGATTTCATGGGACCTCCTGGGTGACAAGTTCAGTTCAACTTGTTGTGCGGGGAGAGTACCTTGAAAGTATTCGCGGGGTAACCTGTCTTTATGAAGACTTTTCTGGACCTTTTCTTAATCTTGCATTTCATCGGCCTTGCGGCACTCCTCGGAGGCGTTTTGTCGCAGCTCGCAGCACCCGTGAAGACCGTCGTCAGTGGCATGTTCCATGGAGCGTTGACCATGTTGGTGTCAGGTGTCGCAATGATGGGTTTGGCCGAAGCTGTGAAGGATGAGGACATCACCGGGCTTCAGATGAAGTTTGGCGTGAAGGGCTTAATCCTTGCCGTGATTCTCACTCTGGTGATGCATGGTCGCAAAAAGGAATCAATTGATAACGCCACGTTCTTTTCAATCGGGGCTCTTGCCGTCGCAAATATTGCGATAGCAGTTCTCTGGCAACTTTCGTAAGAAAGATCACGCGGTCGAAACGACCATAAATCCTTCTGCGAATTTTCCTTCTGCAAGGTTTGCTTCTGCGGCCATTGCTGTCGACCACGACTTGATGCGACCTTCAAGATCTTCCATGTGACTGGTCTGCGATGTGTGCGCGCGCAATGCGGCAATCTTCTTGTCAATGTGTTGCGTGATTTCGACATAGTGATTGCGCACTTTGTTACCCATTACCCAAACTTCTTCAACTGTCCACGGATCTAGTCCAGCTTTGAAAAGTTCTGGAAAAGCGAATTCGTTTCGCGCATCAGGATAAACAGCTTGAATTGCAATTTCACCGGCCGCCAGATGATCCGGATGTGATGCGTAGATGCGTTCCCAATTTCGCTCTGGAGATTGAATCAACATTCGCTGAGGTTTGATTTCACGAATAACTTTGACGACTTCGCCGCGACGTTCGATCGTGGGTTCGAGATGACCATCGCGATGATTGAGGAAAGTCAGACTCTTTGCGCCAAGGATTTCTGCGGCAGCACGTTGCTCGCGTTGACGCATTGGACCCATTTGATCGCGAGGGGTGTCATCAAATCCGCCTTGGTCACCGTTGGTGAGCAAGCAGTAATGAACCTCAATGCCCAGCGACGACCAGTGCGCGATAGTTCCGCCAGCACCAAAATCAGCATCAT
>JBEGON010000091.1:0-3503 GCA_041181965.1 Actinomycetota bacterium | reverse complement strand
ACCGCGGGCAGCGTTGAAATTGTGCGTTGGGCAAAGTCACGTGGCATTAACGTGACTGCAGAAGTAACCCCGCATCATTTGTTACTCACCGACGAAACCGCGCGCTCATACAACCCTGTGTACAAAGTGAACCCGCCGTTGCGCACTCAAGAAGATGTCAACGCATTGCGGGAGGCGCTTGCGGACGGCACCATCGATATCGTCGCAACAGATCACGCTCCACACGCGAGCGAAGATAAAGATTGTGAATGGGCAGCAGCTGCTTTCGGAATGGTCGGGCTCGAAACAGCACTCGCGATAGTTAGCACCACCATGGTTGCCACTGGTCGAATGAAGTGGTCAGATGTAGCTCGCGTGATGTCAATCAAGCCAGCAGACATTGGGCGAGTTGCAGATCACGGCAATCCCATCGCGGTAGGCGAGTGGGCAAACATCACCTTGGTTGACCCGAGTGCCACTGTCATTGTGGATCCAAAGAACACTGCTTCGAAATCCCACAACAATCCTTTTGCTGGAATGGAATTACGTGGCGCTGTCACCCTGACCATGTTGCGCGGAAAAGTTACGTATGCAGGTGCGCATTAATGCCTAATTCATTGCCGGTCACCAATTGGCCAGAGCGCATTGCCTTAACGCTCGCGGTTGTCGGTTTCTTTGTCGGTGCAGTTTTGTTGATGCGACGTTCATGGCAGAAGCGCGCAACAGCGCAATCTGGAATCACTGCACCGTCATTTGTGCCAGCAGATTTCACACCAGATTTCACTGTGCAAGGTCGTTATTTAGCCTCAACCGCAGCAGGAGCCTGGCTTACTCGCATTGTGGCCCATCAACTTGGAGTCCCAGCTCGCTGTGAACTCGCTGTAGGTCGTGACGGAATTGCCTTCAATCGCGAAGGTGCGCAGCCTTTCTTCGTTCCTCGCTCTGATCTTGTTGATGTTCGTGTTGATCGTGCAATCGCAGGTCGTGCGTTTGAAAAAGATGGTATTGCGGTAATCACATGGCGACTTGGCGATGTGTTTGTCGATTCAGGGTTCAGAGCTGATACTGGCGAAGGACACATGCAAGTAATCAAGATGATGGTGAAGCAGGAGAGTGGCGCATGAGCGTGGACGCAGTATTGGTACTTGAAGACGGCAAGGTTTTTCACGGCGTAGGTTTCGGTGCAGTTGGTACTGCCTTCGGTGAAGCTGTTTTCCAAACCGGCATGTCCGGCTACCAAGAGACGTTGACTGATCCGTCGTATCACCAACAGGTTGTCATCATGACCGCCCCGCACATTGGCAATACGGGTATGAATTCAACCGATGAAGAATCGCAGCAAATCTGGGTGAGTGGCTTCGTTGTGCGTGACCCTTCGCCGATTGTGTCCAACTGGCGTTCTGAACGTTCACTCGATGAAGAATTAAAAACAGCTGGTGTTGTTGGCGTCGCAGAAGTTGATACTCGCGCAATCACACGACATTTGCGTGAAACAGGTGCCATGCGCGTTGGGTTGTTCAGCGGCGCAGACGCAGCAAAGCCTGAGGCAGAACTTATCGCCGCGGTGAAAGCAAGTCCGCACATGAAGGGTGCAAACCTCAGTGCAGATGTCACAACAAAACAAACATATGTTGTACCTGCTGTTGGAACTAAGCGATTCACCGTCGCAGCCGTTGATTTGGGTATCAAAGCGATGACACCTCAGATGATGGCAGAACGTGGAATTGAAGTTCATGTTGTCCCAGCAGATATTTCTGCAGACGAACTCTTGAAGATTGGTGTCGACGGTGTGTTTTTCTCTAATGGCCCCGGCGACCCTGCTACTGCTGATCACGCGGTCGCATTGACAAAGGCAACGCTTGCTGCGAAGCGACCTTTCTTTGGTATCTGTTTCGGAAATCAAATTCTTGGTCGCGCCCTTGGTTTCGATACGTACAAGTTGAAGTACGGCCACCGAGGTATCAATCAGCCAGTGCAAGATCGCACAACCGGCAAAGTTGAAGTAACAGCGCACAACCACGGTTTCGCAGTGAAGGCTCCGATTGATGTGGAATCAAAAACTGAATTCGGTCGCGTCATCGTGAGCCATGTGTGCCTCAATGACGACGTTGTCGAAGGATTGCAGTGTTTGGATATTCCTGCATTTTCGGTTCAGTATCACCCAGAGGCAGCAGCAGGTCCGCATGATTCTGCTTACCTGTTCGACAGATTCTGCGAACTCATGGAAGGGGCAAAGTAATGCCACGTCGCAATGACATTTCCAGTGTTCTTGTCATCGGTTCAGGTCCAATCGTTATCGGTCAAGCGTGTGAATTCGATTATTCAGGGACGCAGGCTTGCCGCATCCTTCGTGCCGAGGGAATTCGCGTCATTTTGGTGAACTCAAATCCAGCAACCATCATGACGGATCCTGAATTTGCTGACGCAACGTACGTCGAGCCAATTACTCCAGAAATTGTTGAGAAAATCATCGCTAAAGAGCGTCCAGATGCGTTGCTCCCTACATTGGGTGGGCAGACGGCTCTCAACACCGCAATGGCATTGCATGCCAATGGAGTTCTGGAGAAATACAACGTCGAACTCATCGGTGCAGATGTTGATGCAATCGAACGCGGCGAAAATCGTGAGAAGTTCAAAAAGATTGTGGCTGAAATCGGCGCAGAGAGTGCTCGCTCTGCCATCTGCCACACCTTGGACGAAGTTTTCGCTGCTGCAGAAGACCTCGGATACCCAGTTGTGGTCCGTCCTTCATTCACCATGGGCGGCGCAGGTTCAGGTTTCGCCCATAACGAAGAGGAGTTGCGCACCATTGCAGGTGCAGGTTTGCAAGCAAGTCCCACCACCGAAGTTTTGCTCGAAGAATCAATTCTCGGGTGGAAAGAATATGAACTTGAATTGATGCGCGATCATCACGACAACGTTGTGGTGGTGTGTTCAATCGAAAATATTGACCCAATGGGTGTGCATACTGGTGACTCGATCACCGTGGCTCCTGCATTGACTCTTACGGACCGTGAGTTCCAGAAGATGCGCGATGTTGGCATCGCAGTTATTCGTGCTGTTGGTGTGGATACCGGTGGTTGCAACATTCAGTTCGCCATCAATCCTGAAGATGGTCGCATGATCGTCATCGAAATGAATCCGCGGGTGAGCCGTTCGTCGGCATTGGCGTCCAAGGCGACTGGTTTTCCTATCGCCAAGATTGCTGCTCGTTTGGCTATCGGTTACACATTGGACGAAATTCCCAACGACATCACCAAGGAAACTCCAGCTTCGTTTGAACCGACGCTTGATTACATCGTGGTCAAAGTTCCACGTTTTGCTTTCGAGAAATTCCCGCAAGCAGACGACACGTTGACCACCCACATGAAGTCTGTTGGCGAAGCAATGGCAATCGGCCGCAACTTCCAAGAAGCGTTGCAGAAGGCATTACGTTCCATCGAACGTCGCGAAGCTCCATTCGCGTGGCCAGAAAAGAAGAGTGACGTAGACATCGCTGATTTGCTCGTCAAGATGGCTGTTCC
>JBEGON010000090.1:0-10672 GCA_041181965.1 Actinomycetota bacterium | reverse complement strand
ATCCGCCCAATAACGAAAATAAGAACGCAATGCTTGACGGGAGATTTCAATGACTTCAGCGGACGTCGGCTCTTTGCCGAGCACACGTGCAATGTTGAACCGCAGTCGTTTTGCACCGACGCCATTTCGTCCAAATGAGATATCAGCGATGAATTGAAAAGCCGTCTTCACCACTACATCTGGCAAACGAGCACAGACAGACCAGGCAGTTCGAAAGCCGACATAGGTCAGTCTTTCTTGCAACGTCATCGCAGCGCCTGCGCCACCACTGTCATGCGTTGCACGACTGTGACTGAATTGAAGAATGCCAAAACTGCAAAAGCGACTGAAATCGCGCTCGTCACACCTAATCCAGCGAGCAACGCAGCAATACCAACGACAAGTGCCCGTTCTCCGCGCTCCATGATGCCGACTTTGCACGGCACATTGAGCGACTCTGCTTTGGCGCGAACGTAAGGAACGACACCGCCGCTTGCTAGTGCGATTACGCCGCACATATTCACCCAAAAGTCAGCATGGGAAGAAATAGTCCACATCAAAAGTGAACCAACGAGTGCAGCATCAGTGACACGATCCAGCACGCTATCGAGAAACCCACCTAGCGCACTAGAAGAACCCGACATTCGCGCCATGGTGCCATCGAGAAGATCACCGATAGAGAGAGGAAGAATCAATAACAAACCGAGGATGAATTTGCCGGATGACCACGTCGAAAGAACTGCAGCACTGACTGCAATCGCACAAAAAACAGTTACTTGATTTGGAGTGATGCCAATGCGCAAAACTGCCTTTGCCACAGGATCGATTACGTTCGATGCGAGTGCACGGGTTTTTTGGTTATCAAGCATGGGGCCACGCATCGGCGAGTAATTGACGGGTGTCCTCGAGCAATTGCGGCATCACTTTCGTGCCACCGATTACTGGCATGAAATTGGCATCTCCGCCCCATCGAGGAACGATGTGTTGGTGCAAGTGGCCCGCGATGCCAGCACCGGCAAGTTCGCCTTGATTCATGCCAATGTTGAAACCATGACAGCCAGTGACTTCGCGAAGAACTTTCATTGCAGTCTGCGTCAGATGACCAATTTCAGCTACTTCTTCAGCAGTTGCATCGCTATATTCACCGAAATGTCGAAATGGGCAAATTAACAAGTGCCCCGTGTTGTACGGATAGATATTCAGCACTACATACGAGGATGCACCGCGGGCCACAATGTGACCATCAACGTCTGAACCTTTTGGAATTCTGCAGAATGGGCAATCGGCTTTATGCGGCTCCACACCAGCTTTGATGTACTCAATGCGATGTGGCGCCCACAAGCGTTCCCAAGCTTCAGACATATCGACTACTGACGCTCGCGGATTGCAGCAAGAACTTCGTCAATCGCTTCTTGGATTGGCACGCCATTCTTCTGTTCACCATTACGGTAACGGAAAGACACTGCACCCTTTGCAATGTCATCATCACCTGCGATGAGCATGAATGGAATCTTTTGCTGCGTCGCATTGCGAATTTTCTTTTGCATGCGGTCATCTGATGCATCAACATCAATGCGAACGCCAAGCGTACGCATTTGTTTCGCCACGCCTAGTAAGT
This sequence comes from Actinomycetota bacterium, assembly GCA_041181965.1. Classification (GTDB taxonomy): domain Bacteria; phylum Actinomycetota; class Actinomycetes; order S36-B12; family UBA5976; genus JAFMIT01. The sequence goes on along the minus strand of JBEGON010000090.1, from coordinate 9,075 downwards.
AATCAACGTGGGCATCTGCCACAGGAATGCCGACAACTTGCACCGGCGCAAGCCACGCAGGAAACGCACCGGCATAGTGCTCTAGAAGCACACCAAAGAATCGTTCGATCGACCCGAAGAGCGCACGGTGAATCATGATTGGTGTTTGACGCGAGCCATCAGCTGCTGTGTATTCCAAACCAAAACGCTTCGCCATCTGGAAGTCCACCTGGATGGTTGACATCTGCCATGAACGACCGATTGCGTCTTTCGCTTGCACCGAAATCTTCGGTCCGTAGAACGCAGCGCCACCTGGATCTGGGACCAACTGCAAACCACTGGATTTTGCTGCGTGTTCGAGAGCTGCGGTTGCCTGCTCCCATTCCGCGTCTTCGCCAACGAACTTCTCTGGATTCTTAGTGGAGAGTTCGAGATAGAAATCATTGAGTCCGTAATCACGCAAGAGATTCAGAACAAAATCAAGCAAACTTGAAAGTTCGCCAGCCATTTGTTCTGGTGTGCAATAGATATGTGCATCATCTTGAGTAAAACCACGCGCACGAGTGAGACCATGAACAACGCCACTCTTCTCGTAGCGATATACGGAACCAAATTCGAAAAGTCGCAACGGTAATTCACGGTAAGAGCGACCGCGTGAACCGAAGATCAAATTGTGGAACGGACAATTCATCGGCTTGAGGTAGTAATCCTGAGCCGCCTTGCGAACATTGCCTTCCGCATCCAACTCTTCGTCGAGTTTCATAGGAGGAAACATTCCCTCCTTGTAGAAGTCGAGATGGCCCGAAGTTTCAAACAAATTGGCTTTGGTGATGTGCGGGCTGTACACAAAGTCGTATTCCGCTTCTTCGTGACGACGACGCGAGTAGTTCTCCATTTCGCGACGGATGATTCCGCCCTTTGGATGGAAAACCGCAAGCCCACTTCCTAATTCATCTGGGAATGAGAAGAGATCAAGTTCGGTACCGAGACGACGGTGATCGCGACGTTCTGCTTCTGCGATAGCGTCAAGGTGGGCACGCAATTCATCCTTCGATGGAAAAACGGTGCCATAGATTCGTTGGAGTTGCGGATTCTTTTCGCTGCCGCGCCAATATGCAGACGCCGAGCGCATAATTTTGAAAGCGTTTGGAACGATATAACGCGTATCTGGCACGTGTGGACCACGGCACAAATCACTCCAACACGTTTCGCCAGTTTTTGGATCGACATTGTCGTAAATGGTGAGTTCCGCGCCACCAACTTCCATGACATCGGAATCCACATTGCCTTTGATACCGATCAATTCAACTTTGAAAGGCTCAGCGCTCAGTTCTTTCAACGCATCAGATTCGATGGTCACACGGCGAACAAATCGTTGACCCGATTTCACAATCTCAACCATGCGCTTTTCGATGGCTTCGAGATCTTCCGGAGTAAATGGACTCTCAGGCTTGAAGTCGTAGTAATAGCCGTCTTTGATCGGAGGACCAATGCCAAGGCGGGTTTGCGGATACAAATCCTGCACCGCTTGCGCAGTCACGTGAGCCGTCGAGTGACGCAGGACCGCCAAACCATCGGCACTATCGATAGTTACGGCTTCAACACTGTCACCCTCAGAAAGAACTGTGGCAAGGTCACGAAGTTCGCCGTTGATGCGAGCCACCACAACTGTACGATCTTTGGTGCCCACGACATCCATGGCTGTAGTGCCGAGCTCGACTGTGGTCGCATCGGTTCCTACATGGATTGAAATGGTGGACATTTCCGGCCTCTTCTGACTAGTTCGCGGGTGGTCAGAATACCGCCCGCAAGCACTGAGAAGCGCCCCTAGCGGACAGTTACCCTGATAGTTCTCTTCACGGCTGGGTTGCTGCTCTTCACAGTGATCGTCGCCGACCCACGCTTTTTGCCCACGATCAGACCCGAGCTCGACACAGTGGCGATTTTCGAGTTCGAACTCTTCCAAGTCACAGTGGGGTTAGAAACGAAACTTGGGGTCAATGTCACCGTTACGCGAGCAGATTTTCCGACTTTGATGCTGAGCGTTGAACTCGAGGTTTTCATCGACGTCACCGCGACAGTTTTTCCGCCTGCACGTTGACTGCTGAATACTCGATAACCATTCGGCGGGATCGTGATGGTCAATGTGCTCGGCACGTTGAACAAAGTGTTCAACATGACTTCGCGATATGCACCCGCGGCAGTCCCAGTATTGAAAGTCACCGTTTGCGACAATCCAGAGACGTTTGCGATTACCAAAACTTTGTCATCGCCTTTGGTTCGAACGAAAGCCATCACACTCGAGTTGGCAATTTTTGGCTGAATTCGACGATAACTTCCCGGTGCCACACCAACATTGAGTGCAGAGTTCGAATGCTTTAACTCGATCATTCGCTTCAAAGCAGAGTTCGCCTTGCCCGTCCAATCAATTTCATCTTTGGTGAAGAATGCCAATGCGCGATTGAATGAAACTTCTTGACCGTTATAGACAAGTGGAATGCCAGGCAGAGTGAAGTAGAGCACTGTCATCACTTTGACATCAGGTCCGAGCCGGTCATATTCCGTACCATTCCAAGAGTTTTCATCGTGATTAGTAATGAAAAGAAGTGGAGCAGAATCAACAGGTTCTGCCGTCAAACGATTTTGGACCAGAGCGTCCAATCCTCCGACACCAAATCCCAAACTCGCGAGCGAATTGAAGGAATCTTTAAATGTCCATCCGTAATTGGCATCGAACGCAGAATCTAAGAAGTCACTGTTCATTTCGTCTTCAGCAAGCATGAATAGCGGCTTGTCCGCATTGAGCTGCGCACTTGCATCTTCCCAGAATGATTTGGGAACTCCTGTGGCGTAGTCACAACGAAAACCATCAACTTCGAAATTATCAACCCAGTATTTCATCGCGTCGATCATCGCTGCGCGCATGTCTGCATTGTTGTAGTTCAACTGTGCGACATCGTTCCAACCATTCGGATGAACGAGTTGACCGTTTTCTTCAGCAAACCAGCCATCCGCGCGATGCGCTGCAATCCACACATTGTCGAGACCCGTGTGATTTGCTACCCAGTCCAATACGACTTTGAAACCTTGTTCATGTGCCGCATTGATGAGCGAGTGCAAGTCTGAAGCATCGCCAAATTCGCTATTAATTCCTGTGTAGTTGGCAACTGCGTAATAGGAACCAAGAGTTTCGATGCGGCCTTCAACTGAAATTGGGTAGATAGGCATCAGCCACAACACATCAACGCCCAAAGCTTTTAATCGCGGAAGTTGAGCTTCGACCGCGGCGAACGTGCCATCAGCGCTGAACTGGCGCACATTAACTTCATAAACAACAGCGGAGTTCATCCATTCTGGCATTGCGTGAGTGCCAGACGCCTGCGACTGCGGTGCATTGACCAGTGTCAGCGAAAGAGCAGCAGCAATGGCAAAAATTCTTTTCACGAATGCACTACCTGCGCCGAAAGATTTGTTTGAACTTTGCGCCTATTTTTGCAAAGAATCGTTCCATTGGCTCACGAACACGGTGCGCCCACGCAAATTCTGAACTCAAGATCACAAGACCAAAAAAGAAAATCAAAATGCCAGGACCTGGAACGCCGGGCAGTGAAAGCAACAATCCGAGCACCATGGTGGCGATGCCGAGGATGAGCACTGCAGCGCGCCAGATTGCATGAGTCGCAGGTCGACGACGGGCCCAAGATTGAAGTCTTAGGTGCACTGGCAAGGTCGCTTCCATTGCGCCCTCTAAATCTTCAACAATTTCTTCCGCAACATGTTCGATTTTGTCTTCAAGACGATCGTGGTCGCTCAGGTGATGCTCTTTCTCATTCATCGAAATGCTCCTTCGCGCGATCTGAAAAGATTGCCATGGCTTTCTTAGTGAAATCTCCAGGTGCACTGTATTGCGCAACCCCTACTCGCGCCACAGGTTGAAGGTCCCGTGTCGATGAGGTGATGAAAACTTCATCTGCCTCAAGCAGTTCGTCGACAGAAATCTGACGTTCAACAATGTCAGGATTTTGCTTGAGAACTATCGAGCGAGTTACTCCCGCCAAGCAACCACTTTGCAAACTCGGAGTCGAAACACGTTGATCCTTGACGATAAAAACATTGCTACTCGCACCTTCGCATACGAAACCTGCAAGATTGAGCAAAAGAGCTTCATCGGCTCCTGCGGCTTTAGCTTCAACAATCGCTAGAACATTGTCGGCATAGGACGTGGTTTTTGCTCCGGCCAAAGGTGAACGTTCATTGCGCGGCACAGAAACAATTTCAAGTCTTGCAGTTTCGGGCCAAGCAGGGGCCGGAGACCAGGCGACAATTAACGTCCAATCATCTGATCGATCACTTCCGAGCGCACCTACGCCAGAAGTGCACGTGACTCGCATACGCCCAACCGGTGCGTTCTGCACTTCAGCAAGAGCGCACACATTGGCAATTGCTGTGCGTACTTCTTCGATCGGCGGCAACTTCAATTTCATCAGCGCTGCAGACATTGCCATTCGTTCAAGGTGTGGTGTCAATGCAAATGGTTTTCCAGAAACCGTTTTGATGCTTTCAAAAACTCCATCGCCAACCGTCACACCATGATCCAGAGCTGAAAGATGGGACTGAAAGGGATCCACAAGTGCGCCTGCGCGATTCTTGGATTGCACCCAAAGAACGCTCATTCACTTCTCCATTCCATCGCTGCCACTTTCATCAAATTGGCCGCCTTCAATTCTGTCTCTTGCCATTCAAGAGTTGGGTCACTCCCCCAGGTAATACCAGCGCCTGTGCCGAACCACAATCGATTGCGCTCTTTCCAAAAGGTTCTGATGGCCACCGACAAGTTTGCTGTCTTGGTGTCACCATTCACCACGCCAATAGTGCCGCAGTAAATGCCGCGAGGTTGTTCAAGCTCTGCAATGAGAGTCAGTGCACTTGATTTTGGTGCGCCAGAAACCGAACCTGGCGGAAACGTTGCATCGAAAATCTCAGTCCATGTCGCCGCATCTTCAAGGCGCCCTTCAACAGTTGACACAAGGTGCACCAAACCTGGATGTTGCTGAGGTTGCAATAAATGTGGAACTGAAATCGATGCCACATCGCACACTCGCGAAAGATCATTGCGAACTAAATCGACAATCATGATGTTTTCACTGTTGTCCTTTTGAAGAAAACCATCCACACTTTTTGCAGTTCCCTTAATCGGAGAGGAACGGATGACATTTCCTGTGCGAATCAAGAATGTTTCTGGGCTAGCACTCGCAATTTCAAGGCTTTCGATTCCCCACGCTGACAATCGATTGTCAACAATATTGACGACCGAACTCATTGGAGCGGGATTGTGTTGTTGCAGAAGCTGATAGAAGGCAAAAATGTCATGTGAATCTGGAAGTGGAGCAGACAGCAATCTGCATATATTCGCTTGATACACATCGCCGCGGGCAATTCGTTGACGCGTCACTTCAACCGCATTCTCATACGCGGTTTGGGAAGTGTGCGATTGCCAATTCGAAGCACCGGACCACCAACCTGACTTCGGTGCAACGAAGTTTCTTGCGTCCATCCAATGCTCAAATGAGATTGCGAGAACTGGGCCTTCAAACAATCCCACTATGAGCCATTCGCCACCCGAATCGAGGCAGCTGAGATCATCGGTGATGTCGACAACACCCACTCCCGCACGGCCACTGGCGATAGCGAAGGACTGGGTCACAGGCACACACTAAGTAACCGGCAGGGGCGTCCGCTCACCTCGTGATTGACCCGATTGGGACGCCCGTGCTCAATCAGGTATCCTCCCGCCTCGTGCCGCTCAGGCGGCCACGCGGATGTAGCGCAGTTGGTAGCGCATCACCTTGCCAAGGTGAATGTCGCGGGTTCGAGTCCCGTCATCCGCTCGGCGCAGGTCATGCGGCCTCGCGGTGGAATGGCCGAGAGGCGAGGCAAGGGACTGCAAATCCCTGTACACGGGTTCAAATCCCGTTTCCACCTCTCCAACAAATGAAGACGGTCGATTGGCGCAGTTGGTTAGCGCGCTTCCTTGACATGGAAGAGGTCACAGGTTCGAATCCTGTATCGACCACCATTACTAGCAGTTTTTCTGACTCAATTTCTTCTTGGACGAGCTCAGCCAGATCACGAGACCGCTCTCATCCGGCCGACAAACCACCTCGAAACCATCAATCGGATTTTCGGAGCCGACCTCAGCAGCAACGCTGTTGCCTCTCAATTCACTGTGACAACGGTTCGCCAGAGACTCACTGGACATGTACGCATTGATGACAATGTTCGCTTGAACCTTTTCGTCAACAGAACATTGCAACGACGACACCCAGAACATTTCAATTTCTTGGGGATTTTCAAAACCCTTCATCATCATTGGTATCGCCAACGCAACTGCGACAAGAACGAATGCAACCTTTAGCGGCTTACTATCGTTGCGCGCACTTCCACGGGCGGAGTGCACCCGTCCACGTAATCGCTCATAGTCAGTATTTGCGACAACGTGATCGACGTGGTCTTCAATTGGTTTCATCGAGATTCCTCACTCAACAAAATTGCCTGGGCGTATTTCTTTGCAAAGCGCTCGCGCGCTCTGTGTAGTCGCGTTGAACATGCCTGGTTTGACACGCCAAGATTTTTCGCCATTTCACTCAGCGTGAAGCTTTGACTCATTGCCAATGAAAGAACTTCTCGGTCCGCGTTGGAGAGATCTCGCAAAACCCTTTCAATCAGATCCATTTCAGAATGAGAGTTGGCTAAGTCAACGGATTCAGCTTTTTCGCTGAAGACTGTGAAAATGTCCATCACGATATGGAGGTTGCGTTTGCGCACGTATTGCAATGAAACTTTGCGGGCAACTTCGAAAAGCCAGGCTTTGTGATTGTCCGGCTCGAAATCCTTTTTTCGCAAAGCGACGACGAAAACATCAACCAAAGCATCTTCAGCATCATTCGCGCCAATATTGACGATCAGAAACCTATGAATGGCCTCATGGTGCTCATTCCATGCTTCATCAACCCACATCCGCTCCCCCTGACTTATGCGCAGAAGAGGATGCTACTTGTCATGAGACTTTGAGAGTGGCATTCCAAAAACTCAAAATCGGCTGGATTGGTACGAACGCCAAACCGCTGTAACAAACATTTCCAAGCAAATTGCTACATTGCACTAGACACATGCCACGAAACTGAATCGTGATACCGCGCGCAGTAACGCCGCCGTCATTGCGTAATGAATAGACCGGTCCACCGCTGTCGCCTTCAGACACGGCGGTCCCTCCATCAGTTCGATATGCCTCAAACATGGGACAATCGACATATTGGAAACACTTGGTTATGGTGTAATTTTGAACTTGCAAGCTGCAGTGCTCTCCGGAATTTGCACCTGAGGCACAAACATAATCTCCGATAGCAGTATTCATCGATCCTTTAACTGGCATCCAACTTGATGAAGTCCAAGTGCCAATGAATGTCTTGCCCACGGATGCTCCCGTGACGCGCATCAACATTGAATCAAGATTGAATTTCTCGTTGACGTAACTTCCGCCTGAAGTGATCTCAGTTCCGTCTGGCGTGTACCAAGCCCATTCGCCTGTTTCATCACAATGTGCAGCACTCAAAAGCCTGTCAATTCCATTCACGACAACGGCGAAACCGGTAGTGCACCGCCAATATTCATACGTTTGAGGATTTAGGGCACGCATTGCGCCAGCAGCCTTGAAAGGGCTTGAGTCGCTCAGCCGACCTGAAACAACTCCCGAAAATGAAGTTGAAAATGCAACTTCGACAGGCGCTGGGACACTTTCAGGTAGAGGCTGGAATATTGCTAGAAGAGGCCGAAGGGATTCAGGCAGTACCAAAATTAGCCCACTTGCATCGTTCTTGAACCTCACTTCTGCACCTGAAAGACCCTGCTCCGCAACCGCATTCAGCACATCACTCGCATCATTGCGCAATTCGCTATTTGAGTGGTCAACAAAAACGATCTCTGCGCTGGCACTTCCTGTCTTTTTGAATACTGGCGCAGCATCACCACTCCAATAAATAACAAAATGTCCGTCGCCTTCATTCTTTAGCAGCACAAGATCAGGACCATCAGCCAAAGAGCGGATTTCAGATTCATCGAGATTTTCTATGACAAACTTGCTTGGCGCGTCGGATGCCATCGAAGGCGACAATGGAGTTAATGATGCAATCCCCAGTGCCACGATCAAAAGGAATTTACTTTTCATATTTCGCCATTTCCTTGTCGTAAAGATCTTTAAGCTCAGCACTCGGAGGAGTCCCAACACCCGCCCAAAGGACCACGCTGCCTTTGAGTTCTTCGGAAAAATACTTTTTGTCGAACATGACAAGTGTGATGGCCTCTGGGAGGACAGCATTGGCATTTCCACCGTAGACAACTGGAGCGCCTTGAGGATCTAGCTCTGCATACGCCACGACGAAGGGCGCGTGTTGGGTATTCACCAAATCCTTCGCGAGGTCGTAGTCCATGACATAAAGTTTTTTCGCGAAAGCATTTAAATGCTTGATGCAGATTTGCTCACTCGTCGACTCCGCATAGACAAAACGCCAATGTTCAGGCATTTCCTCAAGCGACTCTGCGCCTGCGCACGCTTCCTTGAGAGTGTATTTTGAATCATCTATCACTGGTGCATGCCGCACAATTGCCAGCGCAGGCGCATTCATTTGCACGAATAGCCCGAGCACGCCTGCCGCGACAACGTTTGCCATAAATCTACGTATTCCCATGTCCTGAAGTGTCTGGGAAAGGGCATCCATTACAGGTCAGTTCAATATTTCTTCCCATTCCCCTCTCTGAGGTCTAGCCGGGGCCACAATCAAGTAGCCTCACCGATGAGGCACATGACATGAATTCATCATCCAAAACAGCTGGACCGTGGAGTCCGCTGACCTCACCTACATTCAGAGCGCTGTGGATCGCAACGGTGGTGAGCAACCTCGGCACCTGGATGCAAACCGTCGGCTCACAATGGCTGGTGATTGATGAGCCCAATGCCGCAACCTGGGTGGCACTGATTCAAACTGCGATGACTTTGCCGATTGCATTGTTCGCATTTCCGGCAGGCATCTTTGCCGATTC
>JBEGON010000089.1:0-19683 GCA_041181965.1 Actinomycetota bacterium | reverse complement strand
TTCAACAACTTCAACCAGATCTACCTCCTCACGGGTGGTGGACCAGCGTTGCAGAACAACGACTCTGCGGCAGGTGCAACTGACATTTTGATCAGCTACACCTACAAGTTGTCCTTCGCGTCGGGTGCAGGTAATAACTATGGTCTTTCGGCCGCAGTTTCTATCTTGCTCTTCTTCATCGTTGGTGCAATGTCCTTCTGGTCATTCCGTCGTTCAAAGGCATTGGAGAACATGTCATGAGTCACGTTTCAACTCAGCCTCGAAGTTTGGAAGAAATTCCAACGAATAAGCATGCAAAAGAAGCTGCATGGCGTTACATCATTCGCCATGCGGTCATCATCAGCTTGATCGTCGTTGTTTTGTTGCCGGTGTACTTCATCATCGTGTCAGCAGCGTCAGGTTCGGATGACATCGTGGCATCTCTTGTTCCACAAGAATGGTCAATGTCGAACTTCTCGAAGCTCTTCAACACCAAGGACCTGTACTACACAACCTGGATTCGCAACACGCTCATCATCGGTAGCGCTTCTGCTGCACTCAACGTGTTGATCGGTGGTTTCGGTGCGTACGCATTTAGCCGTTTACGTTTCCGTGGTCGTCGCGCAACTTTGATGACTCTCCTGATGATTCAGGTGTTCCCATCATTCTTGGCGTTGTCAGCGATTTACTACATCATGAGCAAGCTCACCGATTACGCACCATCAATCGGTATTGGTACGCCATGGTCTTTAGTTCTCGTGTATTCCGGTGGCGCGCTTGGTATCAACGCGTGGTTGATCAAGGGCTTCTTCGACACATTGCCACGTGAACTTGATGAATCAGCGATGATTGACGGCGCTAGCCATGCGCAAATTTTCTTCCGCATCATTTTGCCTTTGGCTCTGCCTTCACTCGCAGTGGTCTTCATCCTTTCTGTGATTGGTTCACTCAACGACTTCATTTTGGCCGGCATTTTGCTCGGCGCTGATGAAAAGAGTTGGACTCTCGCGGTTGGTCTGTGGGGCTTTGTTAACGGCAACCAGTTTGATCAAAAATGGGGTGTGTTCACCGCTGGTGCGTTGCTTGCAGCGATTCCAGTTGTCATCATCTTCATGTTGTTGCAGAAGTACATCGTGAGTGGTCTTACGGCAGGTTCGGTTAAGGGATGAGTTTCAACAGTCGGTGGATCCATCATGATGGTTCACCACTGTACGTAGACAATCTCGCTCCGGCGTCTGGTGACGAAGTCACCATTCGTGTTCGCGTGCCACGTGAACTCAAGCCTGAACATGTAGTCGTGCGAACAATTCATGACGGTGAACCCAAAATCATTCGTGCAGAAATCGAACGCACTACTTCTATTGAAACCTGGTGGCATGCGCAGTTGCCAATTCATAACAAGCGCAGCCATTACCGCTGGGGATTCGCTGGCGGCAATGTTGGCTACGGCTGGCTAACTGCTATTGGCTGGCTGGATTATGACTGCACTGATGCGCATGACTTTGCGATTTCAACGGCCACCAAGGCGCCTGAATGGGCCTCAACGTCGGTGGTTTATCAAGTCTTTCCCGATCGCTTCGCAACGAGTGGTCGCATCACCGATGTGCCGGCTTGGTGCGAAAAGCGCGAATGGACACAACGTCCCGATGGACGAAGTGTGCATACTCCTCGAGAGTATTTCGGTGGAGATTTGTGGGCGGCTGCAGACAAGCTTGAACATCTCAAGGAACTTGGTGCAAATGTCATTTATTTCACGCCTTTCTTTCCAGGCAAGTCAACGCATCGTTATGACGCAAGCACTTTCGAGCATGTAGATCCGTTGCTCGGTGGAGATGACGCTTTGATTGCACTGTCTGACAAAGCGCATTCCATGGGTATTCGGGTAATGGGTGATATCACTCTGAATCACACTGGTGTTGAACACGAATGGTTCTTAAAGGCGAAAGAAGGCCATCCAGTCTTCAGTTCTTTTTACACATTCAATCTGTCTTTTCAGCATGGATATGCGTGCTGGCTTGGAGTTCGGGATTTACCAAAACTCAAATACACGGACGATGCTCTGTATGACACGTTCATCACGGGTCCTGATTCCGTAATTCGTAAGTGGCTGCAAGCACCCTTCAGTCTTGATGGTTGGCGCGTAGATGTCGCCAATATGAGTGGTCGACAAGATGATGTTGATTTGACCCATCAAGTGGCCCGCGCGACTCGCGTCACGATGGAACAAGAAGGCGACAAGCTGTTAATTGCGGAACATTTTCATGATGCAGGTCCTGACCTCGATGGTGACGGTTGGCATGGTGCAATGAACTACTCCGCATTTATGAAACCAATGTGGTCATGGATTGTTGGCGAAAGTTTTGATCGTGACTGGCTAGGTATGCCAAACCGTGTACCGAGCACCACGGGTCGACAAATGGTTTCAAGCATTCAGTCTTTTGCGGCCCGCATGCCGTGGCGCAGTTACAACTCAAGTTGGTCATTGCTCGACAGTCACGACACTGCTCGCATCCGTTCTGTAGCAGGGGGACAAGCGCGTCATCATGCAGCCGCCGCGATGTTGATGACACTGCCAGGAACTCCAATGATTTTTGCTGGTGACGAAATTGGTGCGACCGGTTTGTGGGGCGAAGATTCGCGAACCACTTTCCCGTGGGACAACAAATCCCAATGGGATTTGGAAACTTTTGCCGTGTACAAAGATCTGATTGCACTTCGCAAGTCGAGCGAGGCCATTATTCAAGGCGGACTTCGCTGGATAGTTGTGCAGGATGATCTCGTTGTTTATCTTCGTGAAGCAAAGACGGAAACATTGCTCATCGCCGCCGCTCGCGCTGCATCGAAGGCGACACTTGATATGTCCCAGTTTGGCTACGCAAAATCACAGCCAATTCTTGGAAATGCTCGCGCTGCCGAGGGTGCACTACTCACGGTAGATTTTGACGAACCTGGTTTTGCGATTTGGAGTATGGAATGAAAAAGCGTTTGGTCATTGCTCTTGGTGCGATTTCACTCGCAGGAGCGTGGTACATCCCAACGTCTTCAGCGACTGCTGACTACCTTGATGCCTCCATTGCTCAAAGTCTCTCTCAGATAATGCCGCGCCCTATCAACGCAACCAGTGCGACATATTTCGTTCTAACCGATCGCTACGCCAATGGCAGTGAAGACAACGACTACGGCAGCGGCTCCTTTCAATCTTCGATTGATACCAACAACATGTATGCGTATCACGGTGGCGACTTTGTTGGTTTGACCGCCAACCTTGACCGCCTCAAGCGCCTTGGCATGACTGCCATTTGGGTAACGCCGCCGGTAGCAAACTCAGACAATGGTTATCACGGCTATTGGGGCGTTGACTTCCTGAATGTGGATCCGCACCTCGGAACAAACGAAGAATTTGCAACTTTCGTGAATGCGGCACATGCCAAAGGTATGAAAGTGATCATGGACATCGTGGTGAATCACACTGCTGATGTCATTACATACGACTCTGATCAAGGAACTTTCTACAATCTTGATGAACGTCCATACAAGAATGCAGCGGGAACCAACTTCGATCTTCTGGCTGCGGCGCAATTCACATCAACATGTGCAAGCAATGGGGACACGAACTGTTTCCCCATCTTGAATGCAAATTCGTTCCCACATCAGTTCTCACAAAACTCGCAATACTTCGATGCGTTGAATCCAGCGTTTTTGAAAGAAGGCACGAATTACCACAACCGTGGCGATGCAAATGATTGCCACTGGTCAGTAGGAGACTGCCAAATGTATGGCGACTTCTCTGGCCTCGACGATGTCTTCACTGAAAAGCCAGAAGTGGTTCAGGGTTGGATTGATACCTACGCATTCTGGGTGACGGAATACAAAATTGATGGGTTCCGCTTTGACACCGCAAAACATGTCAACAAAGAATTCTGGGATCAGTTTGTTCCTGCCATGAATGCTGCGGCTGCATCAGTTGGTAAGCCAGAGCTGACAATGTTCAGCGAATCATGGATGACGAGCCCATATGAGCTCGCAGACTGGTTCCGGGATAACGCAGCGGAATCTGCACTCGATTTTCCATCACAACAAACTTTCACTGAGTATGCAGATGGCATGAAGAACGGAAGCAGCCTTCTTGGTGTGATTGCTCGCGATGACTACTTCAATACAGGCAATCAGCCAAACACTGTGACGAAGAATGCCTACGGATTGACGACATTCTTGGGCAACCATGACATGGGCCGCGGAAATGCGTTCATTGCTGGATCTACTTCGGACAGCGGAGCAAATCTCACCGCGCGTGCGAAGCTCGCAAATGCTGTGATGTTCCTACTTCGCGGTGCGCCTTCGGTGTACTACGGCGATGAACTCGGTCTCATCGGCGGCATGGACGAAGATGGCGCCAAGCGACAGGATTTGATGTCGACTACCTGGTACTACGACTGGCAAGTTGAGCCACGCATTGGCGCGAATCCTCGCGGTACAAAGTCTTTGCTGTCAGCAAGTAACGAAACGCATCCGCTTTTCCGTTACATCGCCACACTCCAGATCTTGCGTCGGAAATATCCGGCTCTGACAGATGGCGCTGTAATTCCGCGCATTTCTACCGGCAAAGTTGCAGCGTGGTCGCGGATTCGACTTGACTCGACAAAAACTGACTCGCGACGCGAATATGTTGTTGTGACGAATTCAGGGACCAAGTCGGTGACACTGACTGTTCCAACAGCCATGAAGAGCGCCAAATTTGTTGGGGTACTTGGAACAACCAAGACATTCACCACAAATAAGACCTACGGTTTGAAGATCACCATTCCAGCGCGCATGACCTATCTTTTCCGGGCGGCAAGTTTGGTTCCAGGTGTCACCAGTGCACCACGTCCAACATTGACGATTGAGCAGGATTCTTTTGCAAGCCAAGCTTTGCTGAGTGCTCGCGCCTATTCCAGCGTAAAAAATCCGTTGAGTGTCACCTTCGTTGCGCGCGCAGACGCGAATGCATCATGGCAAGTAATCGGGACTGATGATTCTCCAACCGACAAGTACTACAACTTGTTGATTGGTGATTGGGTCTGGGGAGATCACACGTCGATGCAATTTGCGGCGATCACTCGAACCAGTAACGGCAAGACGAGCGGAAGCATCATTACGACGGTAAATCGTGCAGATGTTGATCCAGGATTTAATCCCTAACCCATCCTGACTTTCCTGTTGTCGCGCACTACCCTCGCCGTATGAACGACGTCATCATTCGGCGATTACATGGAGTGAAAGAGCTCCAAGACGCTCGCACTATTTGTGACGCCGTATGGCCGAGTGTGGTGACTGGCACTGAAATTACGCAGAACTTGTTGACTGCCATGGAGCATTCCGGTGGTTATGTCGCTGGGGCATATCTGGCTTCTTCGCCGAGCGTTCCGATTGGTGCGGTCGTGTCATTTCTTGGACGCCACAAAGATGACAAGGGCACATGGCATACGCATTTGCACTCACACATGGCTGCGGTGCTTCCTGAATTTCGAGACCGCAATATCGGAACCATGCTCAAACTCGATCAGCGCGATTGGGCACTCGAACACGATATTGATGTGATTTCGTGGACTTTTGATCCGCTTGTACGTCGCAATGCAAGGCTCAACATCATCAAACTCGGAGTCACCGTTCGCGAGTACTTGGTGAACTTCTATGGTGATATGAATGATGAGCTGAACACTGGCGATGAAAGTGATCGCATCATGGCGTGGTGGGAATTGAAGTCGCAGCGAGTAGCTGATGCGTTGAGCGGCAAAACTCAGCGACTCCACGTACTTCCACCTCATGCTGAAGTCGTGCCGCTACCAATCGATATCGTCGACATTCGTGCGAAGGACCCTTCGGCCGCGCATCAGTGGCGAGTGGCTGTTCGCGAAGAAATCTTGTCAGCCTTATCGCGGGGATTTACTCTCGTAGGGCTCGACGAAAATGATTCCTATGTATTCGCACCCAGTTCGGAGCAATCATGAAAATCAAGTCAGTAGAACTCATTCGGCTTGAAATGCCGTTGGTTCGACCATTTCGCACATCATTCGGTGTCGAGTTTGGTCGCGATGTTCTCTTGTTGAAAGTTTCGACCGACATTGGTGTTGGCTGGGGTGAATGTGTCTCTGGTCGCGAACCGCTCTACAGTCATGAGTATGTCGATGGATCTATCGATGTGCTCGAACGTTTTCTTTTGCCGAGATTATTTGCCGCTGGCGATATCACTGCCGAAGATGTGAAAGATATCTTGGCTCCAATTTTGAACTATCCGATGGCAAAAGCAGCTGTCGAAATGGCTTTGCTTGATGCGCAACTTCGCCACAGCGGGATTTCGTGGGGGAATTACTTCGGAGCAGTGCACGAGACAGCGCCATCTGGTGTATCAGTCGGCATTCCTGCGGACGATTCCATGGATACCTTGATAAACGAAGTGGGCGGCTACGTTGATGCAGGCTATGTCCGTATCAAACTGAAGATTCAACCGGGCTGGGACATCGAACCCACTCGCGAAGTTCGTCGCTTATGGCCCGACATTCCACTTCAAGTGGATGCAAACCAGGCGTATACGCGCGACTCAATTGCACATTTATCTCAACTTGATGAATTCAATCTCGTGCTCATCGAACAACCGTTGCGCGAAGAAGACATCCTCGGCCATGCGATGATGGTCAAAGGAATGCAAACGCCGATTTGTCTTGACGAAACTGTCACGAGTTTGGAAGTTGCAGAGCAGTGTCTTGATTTGAATGCATGCGACATCATCAACATTAAGCCTGGCCGTGTAGGCGGTTACATCGAGGCCAAACGCATTCATGATCTTTGTGTCGAACGAAACGTTCCTGTGTGGTGCGGTGGAATGCTTGAAACAGGAATTGGTCGCGCTGCAAATATCGCAATGGCAGCCCTTCCTGGTTACACCGTTGTGGGAGATATCAGTGAGTCCTCACGTTTCTATAAAGAGGATGTCACCGCACCGTTCGTATTGGACGCTGGTTACATGCGAGTGCCCACCGGCCCCGGACTTGGCGTTGATGTGAACGAAGACACAGTTTCTTCGCTGTCAAAGTGGCGTAAAGTCGTAACATCATGAACCACGAAAACTTGGTCGTTGGCTTTGACCTCGACATGACACTCGTTGATTCTGCAGAAGGAATTGCAGAGGCGTTGGTCGCAGTATGTGCGTTGCACAATGTCGAGATTGACATTCAAGAGGCTTTGCAGACTATCGGCCTCCCTTTGGCGCAAGTATTTCCACTGTGGTTGCCCGATCTTCCGTATGAACAACTTCTCGATGAGTATCGCGAGCATTACGGACAGTTTGGCATTCCCAAGTCTGTAGCGCTCCCAGGCGCTGCAGATTCAGTGAACACAGTTCATGAACTTGGCGGTCGTGTTGTCGTCGTGAGTGCAAAGAAAGCTGATTTTGTGCAGCGTGTCCTCGATGTGGTTGACATCAAAGTGGATGCAATTCACGGGTATCTTTTTGGAGAAGATAAAGGCGCTGCACTTATTGAAGAACGTGCACTTGTTTATGTTGGTGATCATCCCGGTGACATCGTTGCCGCGCGAACCGCTAATGCAATTTCAGTTGTGGTGACAACGGGTCCAACGAGCGAAGGAGAACTTCGCGAATCTCATCCAGATGTTGTGATGAATTCACTGGAGGAATTTCCTGTGTGGCTGCACGGATTGCAGGCAATAGCAGAACAGCGCCATCACTAGGACGGCGCTGTTCTTTTTGAAAGTTTTTTAAACGTCGAGGTCGTCAGCAGTTGCGCGCAAGATTGATGCAATTTTGTTTGCATGACTATCCGCTGGATAGCGACCTGACTTCAAATCGTTGGCAACTTTGTCGAGCAACACAATCACGTCTTCGAGCTGAACACCAAGAGCTTCAGCCGCTTTGCGATTGCCTTTCACCACAGATGGGCGTGGATCGAGTATGCGCAACGAGAGAGCTTGTGGGCCACGTTTGCCTTCGGCAATGCCGAATTCCACACGTTGACCTGGCTTCAATGCTGCGGTGCCTTCAGGCAGCGCAGAAGCATGGACGAATACATCGTCGCCCTCGTCGGACTGAATAAAGCCGAAGCCTTGTTCGACTTTGAACCATTTCACTTTGCCAGTTGGCATGATGACCCCTCTGGTATTCGCGCTCACTGTGAGCGTGCCGCACTGTGCGGATGGCAAAGGGTAGCCATTTTGGGTGTCAGGGCACACTTTGAGCGCAGATCGTGAGGAAATCACAGGCTTTGTACGCTTCGCCTATGACCCGCGCAGACCGACTCTTACGAATCGGTGCCTCCTTCGTGGTCGTCGGAATGATCGCAACATTGGTGGCCCTCGTGCCACTTTTTGTTGGCGGTCATCTAACGCCAATCTTGTGGCCGCTGGCCATGCTGACTGGAGTGGGTCTCGTCCTTGAACTTGCCGGAGTAGTTGCAGCTGCCAAAGCTCGCACTCGTCGAATAACAGAACTTAAGGTGACACATGAATCACGTTGACGTTGCACGCGCTGCAGTGCGCGACATTGCAGATGCAACTGAAATTGGCGACTTCGTTCGCACTGATGACATTGAATCAACGCAGGTTGTTCGTTTTGCATCAACACATCCAGGGTATGTCGGCTGGTTGTGGTCGGTTGCATTGAGTGGTGATCCGGCAACTGTTGATGAAGTGTGGTTGGAACCAACAGAAGCGTCACTCATTGCGACGCCGTGGACCCCATGGTCTGAACGAGTTCAACCTGGAGATTTGGCTGCTGGCGACTTGTTACCTACTGCTCCCGACGATCCACGTTTGCTTCCCGGTTTTACTGGTGCAGATGTTGATGCAGATATTGAAGAACTTACCCCCGCGGCGTGGACTATAGGTTTGGGTCGCGAACGGATTTTGTCTCCGCTCGGAATTGATGATGCAGTGGATCGTTGGCGTGAAGGTTCGCATGGTCCACGTGCAGCAGTTGCGCGTTATGCAGATTTGCCATGTTCTACGTGTGGTTGGTTGATCACCATCGGTGGACGACTTGGTCAAGGTTTTGGTGTGTGTGCCAATGCACTGTCACCTTCCGACGGTCACATCGTCGCAATGGATCATGGATGTGGCGGGCACTCTGAAACAGTTGTCGAAACTGGGGTAGTGCCAGTCTCGGAATTGGTGATTGACGAGTTGGGTCATTTTGAAATCGATCGCAACGATTTGCCAGAGCCAATCTCTGAAGTCGTCCCAGGCGATGATGGAATCTTTCAATCTGACGATGATGTGAATGATGTGATAGCTGATTCGGATGAAACTGTTGTTGCTGATGTTACGGAAGTAGATTCAACTTCTTCGCACGACGAGTAACGTGAGCGAGGCCAATCAGGCCGAGAATCACGCCTGCCACTGAGATCTGACGGAGCTCGTGGAGCCCGATTTCCTCACAAAAATCGTTAAAGACGAACGCAAAAACCGCAACCACAGCGAAACTGGCAGTACCAATCTTGCCCTCGCGAATTCCAGTATTGATGACCGCTGGAATCGGGGTTAGCGGGGTCTTCTCCGTCATGAAACACAACAGTAATACGCCACGCCGTTTCCTACCTCGGGGTATCTGCACATTTGTCATAGTCTCCCTTCAACTGACTGCAGCAATGGAGCTTCGGGTCGGTGAGTTAATCAACCAACACTTCTGGGAGTACCTACCTTATGGCTACATCAGCACTCGATAAGTATTTCGAGATCACTGCACGCGGTTCCGACGTCGCTCGGGAAGTTCGTGGTGGTCTTGTCACATTCTTGACGATGGCCTACATCGTTGTTCTTAACCCACTCATCCTGGGCTTCACCCAAGACATTAACGGCAAATTCCTTGCCGGTGGCGATGCGCCAAACTTGCCAGCAATTGCTGCAGGTACCGCATTGGTTGCGGGCGTGCTCACCATCCTCATGGGTGTTGTTGCAAAATTCCCACTCGCACTCGCGACTGGTCTTGGCCTCAACGCCTTCGTTGCCTCTATCGCAGCTCGCTACATGACGTGGCAGCAAGTGATGGGTCTCGTTGTTCTTGAAGGTCTCATCATCACCGTATTGGTGCTCACTGGTTTCCGTACTGCAGTTTTCAAAGCAGTTCCAACTCAGTTGAAGACAGCAATCTCTGTTGGTATTGGTTTGTTCATCACCATCATCGGTTTGGTTGATTCAGGCTTTGTTCGTCGCACTGGTTCAGGTCCAGTACCTGTTGAACTTGGTAGCGGCGGACGCTTGGTCGGCTGGCCAGTACTCGTCTTCGTGGTTGGTTTGCTAACCATCGCATTCCTCTTCGCACGTGGCGTGAAGGGTGCAATCTTGATCGGCGTTCTTTCTGCAACAGTGATTGCAGTAATCGTTGAATCAGTTGCGAAGATTGGTCCAAACTTCACTGCAGGTGATCCACCAATCATCAATCCAGCAGGTTGGGGATTGAACGTTCCAAAACTTCCTGAAAGCATTACAGCAACACCAAGTTTCGCTTCCCTTGGACAGTTCGATCTCTTCGGTGGTTTCGCTACCGCTGGTGCCGTAACAGCAGGTTTGTTGGTATTCACCCTTCTCATCACTGACTTCTTCGACACCATGGGCACCATGACTGCTATCGGTGCAGAAGCAGGTTTGCTCGATGGCGAAGGAAACGTGCCGAACGCAGACCGTGTTTTGCTCGTTGACTCAATTGCTGCTGTCGCTGGTGGTGCTGCAGGTATTTCCTCCAACACCTCCTACATCGAATCAGCATCAGGCGTTGGTGAAGGTGCACGCACAGGTTTGGCTTCAGTCGTCACTGGCGTTGCTTTCTTGCTCACCATCTTCTTGTCACCGATTGTGGCGATGGTGCCTTACGAAGCGGCAACTCCTGCATTGATCATTGTTGGTTTCTTGATGATGACTCAGGTCAAGGACATTGACTGGAGCGATATCAGCATCGCGCTTCCAGCGTTCTTGACGATCGTCTTGATGCCATTCACCTACTCAATTGCAGTTGGTATCGGTGCAGGTTTCGTCACCCATGTGGTGTTGAAGGCCGCAACCGGTCGCTCAAAGGAAATCCACCCACTCCTCTGGGCAGTGGCGTTGGCGTTCCTTGTGTTCTTTGCTTCTCAACCAATCTCAGATGTATTGGGAATCAAGTAACAACAGCTACAGCAAAGGGCCGTCCGAATTTCGGGCGGCCCTTTGTCATGTCACAATGGGTTTATGACTCCACGTTTTCGTCGCGCAGTGACACTTGCAGTTCTCTTTGGACTGTTGATCGCAATCGTTGTGTCAGCGCTTTAGTGCACCTAGTGGATGTGCCATCAGCACGCCCAAACCAATTGCCAGCAAGGCAGGCACCTGCAAGAACGCAGTGTGAACACCGACGAATTCCGCGACGGCACCGAGTGCGAGCGGAATTAAAATTCCACTTCCGCCTGTAGCAAGTGCGGTTTTCGCGGCTGCCAAATCAGGTTTATTTCCACCAGCCCGAATCGTGCGTGCGATAGAAAGTGGCCAATGTCCGGCGATACCGACGCCGCACAAGAAAAGTCCTGTCAACATGACAGCCGGTTGGGGCATAGCCCAGAGCAGCCAAAAAGCCGCAAATGTGAAAACGAAAGTGGCACGCAACAGCATTTCGGCATCAATCGTGCGAGAAATTCGCGCAATAAGGATGCGTCCGACAAGAAGTCCAAGGCTCAGAGTGGAAACTGATGCAACAGCAGCGGCATCTCCCATACCGCCTGAATCACGCAACAAGTCAGTTGAGAACAACATCAAACAGAATTCCGCGCCACTGGTAATGATGAGCAATGACCAAGTCCACCAATAATCGCGTGGAAGTTTTCCAGTGTGTTCCTGAACTTCTTCGCCGCGTTGAACATCAAATGCAGAAACATCGCGACGGAAAAATTCCACGGCAACAAGTGCACAGATCAACACCAAGCCACCGGTACGCCATCCCAAACCAGCGCTGACAAACCAGCCGACCGCAAGTGGCGAAATAAAACCTGTTGCAGCAGCGAACATATTGAGTTCCGAAAGTGCGACAGGCGCTGCGTGATGATGTTCTTGGTCGATAAACGCGGTGTTCATTGTGACCAGGATTGTCGTCGCAAGTCCGATGAAGAATGCTGATGACAACGTCAAGATGTAGGTTGGCAAAAAGTAAAGTGCCAAGATTCCGATGATGATCATCGCGCTCGCGACTCGTAGTGAATTGCCGCGCCCAATGCGCTTGACGATTCGTGCGATATAAATGCCGGAAAGCAAAGAACCAAGCGACATCGCTGACATGTGCAACGACATGATTACTGAAGAGGTGCCTTGTTCGTCACTCAACAACGACATGGTCGGACCGAATGAGTACAAGAACCAGCCGAATGCACCTACGTGGGCGTAAGCGACCCAGGTCGCACGGTTGCGAACTGGAGTAGTCATATCGAGTTCTACTTGATCTGGCTGACAACCCAGTCAATCGACTGAGTCAGTTTCGCAACATCGGCTGGATCAATAGCTGGGAACATCGCGATACGCAATTGATTGCGACCGAGTTTGCGGTAAGGCTCGGTATCAACGATTCCGTTTGCGCGAAGCACTTTGGCGATCACAGTTGCATCAATGCTGTCGTCGAAATCGATGGTGCCGATGACATTCGAACGCACAGCCGTATCTGTCACGAACGGAGTCGCAAAATCCGACGCTTCAGCCCATGAGTACAAGTTGTGTGCCGAAGTTGCGGTGCGTTCAACACACCACTTCAATCCACCGTTTGCATTGAACCAGTCGATTTGCTCGGCCATCATGATGATGGTGGCAAGCGCTGGTGTGTTGTATGTCTGATCCAAGACTGAGTTGTCGATAGCAGTTTGAAGATCGAGGAATACTGGAATGTAGCGACCTGATTCCTTGATTTCTTTAGCGCGGGCAATTGCGCGAGGAGACATGATGGCGAACCACAGTCCACCGTCAGAAGCGAAACACTTTTGTGGAGCGAAGTAGTAGACATCGACTTCGCTGATGTCGACGTGCAAGCCACCAGCAGCAGAGGTTGCATCCACAACAAACAAAGCGTCGTCATCAATGCCAGCTGGACGCTTCAAAGAAATTGCGACGCCGGTTGATGTTTCGTTGTGTGGTGTTGCGTATAGGTCGATGCCTTTTTCTGCGACAAATGCAGGTGCCGTACCAGGTTCGCTCTTGATAACGACAGGATCGCCAACAAAAGGCGCATCTTTCGCAGCCGCTGCAAACTTAGAGCCGAATTCACCGAAGGTAAGGAACTGGCCGCGGTCACGTAACAGGCCAAAGACCGCTATTTCCCAAAATGCGGTCGAACCACCGTTGCCGAGTACGACTTCGTAACCTTCGGGAAGCTGGAACAGGTCGCTGAGACCTTTGCGCACACGACCGACCTGAGACTTCACGGTCTTCTGGCGATGAGAGGTGCCCATCACGCTGCCACCGAGGCTTGAGAGCGCGGCAATCTGCTCTGGACGAACCTTGCTAGGTCCGGCACCAAAACGGCCGTCAGCAGGCTTTAGTTCGGCAGGAATGACGAGGGTATTTGGGTCGGTCACGATGCTTCCTCAGCGTTGGGGGGATGGGCGAAGTCTAAAGTGCTGACGCGGGCGTCGAATCATGGTGGGATTCGGGGATGAACAGCACGCCTGAGAAGCCGAGTTACGCCGAGTTACGGGTCGCTTACACCCACCAAACCCTGACTGAGGCGGATCTTGCCGATACCCCGCTGGCCCAATTTGAGCGTTGGTTCGCTGAGGCTTCGGCATTGCCAGAGCCCAACGCAATGTCACTTGCCACCGTCAACGCACATGGGCAACCCAGTGTTCGCCATGTGTTGTTGAAACAAGCTGACGAACGTGGATTCGTTTTTTACACAAACTATGAATCGAATAAAGGACAAGACATCGCAGCCAACCCGCACGTCGCAATTGTGTTTCCGTGGTTTGCGATGTTTCGACAAGTGTTGGTGCGCGGACGCGCAGAGAAAGTGAGTCGCGCAGAATCGTTGGAATATTTCAATCAACGACCTTACGGATCGCGCATCGGTGCTGCGGCTAGTGCGCAATCACAAGTTTTACATTCGCGTGACGAACTTGATGCGCGATGGAAGGAAATTGAATCGAACTATCCAGTCGATGTGCCATTACCGGACTACTGGGGCGGCTATGTAGTGATACCAGAGTATGTCGAATTTTGGGCTGGACGAGAATCGCGATTGCATGATCGACTTCGATACGTATTTGTTGGAAATGGCGAAGTGTCAATGTCGAATGCGTCGCAATGGAAAGTCGAACGACTTTCTCCGTGATCTAATCTTTCAGGGCTTTATAACGAGCGAGCGATTCATCGCGTTCGATTGCGTGATCAACAATGCGCTGCGTGTAGCCGTTGCGATAGCCATCTGACGCATCCCATGGTTCATGCGCGGCAGCGCCTTCGAGGTGACGAAGTTCAGGGATATATGTGCGAACGTAATCGCCGTCAGGATCAAATCTCAAACCCTGTGTCACTGGATTGAAAATGCGGAAGTACGGAGCGGCATCAGTGCCGCAGCCGGCCGTCCATTGCCAACCATGTTGATTGCTTGCCACGTCAGCATCTTTGAGAAGTTCAAAGAACCATGCCGCACCTTGCTGCCACTCCAAGTGAAGATCTTTCACAAGAAATGATGCAGTCACCATGCGCACGCGATTGTGCATCCAGCCTTCTTGAAGTAGTTGGCGCATACCTGCATCGACGAACGGGTAGCCAGTTTTTCCCTGTTTCCAGGCTTCGAATCGTTCATCGGCAATCGCACCAGTGTCGTATTTCATCTTTGCAAAGAGTGGATTGAGGTATTGCTTATCAGTGTGCGGGTTATGGAAAAGTACATCTGCATAAAACTCGCGCCACGCGATTTCTTTGGCGAAAACTTCCTCGCCTGCACTCGTGCCAAGTTCGGCAAGCAGAGTGCGTGGATGAATTTCGCCCCATTTCAAATGCACACTGAGTTTTGATGTGCCATCAAGATCTGCGCGGTCGCGATTTTCCTTGTATTTCGTCACTGCGTTGTCACGGAACCATTCCCAGCGATCGAGTGCCGCTTGTTCACCAGCAGGTGAAACACTCATACCCTCAACGGGCATCACTTCCGGTAGACCATGATTTTCAATTGTGCGAATCCAGTTCGCCGAACCTGCGTATTCAACTGGTTTGCGCCAGCCATGAACTAACCACGCTTTATAGAACGGTGTGTATACCTTGAATGGTGTGCCATCATTTTTCAGAACCCTGCCAGGAGCCACCGCATAGGTTGAACCTGTTACAACGAGTTTGATGCCGTGTTGTGCGAGCGCTTCAGCTACACGCTTGTCGCGCTCAATTCCCACTGTTGTGAAGTCTGCTGAGCAATGAACTTCAGTTGCACCAGCTGCACGTGCTACCGCAACAACTTCATTCACTGAGTCGCCATGTCGAACAATGAGCGAGTTGTCGATGGAGCGGGAGAGCGCTGAGAGAGACTCAACGAGGTAATGACGTTTCGCAACACCCCAACCCGGCCACAGTGCTTCGTCGATCATCACCATCGGAGCAACGCCGTTGTCGCCTTGAGAGCGTGCAGACTCAATAGCTGCATTCAAGGCGGGGTTATCGTGGATTCTGAGATCTCGACGAAACCACATCACGGTAGGCATGGCGCGAGGGTAAATGACCTGCGCATGCGACGCCACACTGCGCGAGAGAATACGCCTGTGAGCGACCTCATCGACACCACCGAGATGTATCTGCGCACCATCTACGAACTTGTGGAAGATGGTGTGACTCCACTGCGTGCGCGCATCGCAGAACGGCTCGAGCAGAGTGGTCCGACAGTGTCGCAGACGGTCGCGCGGATGGAACGTGATGGTTTACTCACCGTAGAAAATGATCGTCATCTTCAATTAACCACTGCTGGTTTCGATTATGCACAACAAGTGATGCGTCGTCACCGACTAGCCGAGTGTTTACTTCTTGAAGTTATCAAGGTGCCTATTGATGAAGTGCACGCAGAAGCGTGTCGCTGGGAACACGTGATGACAGATGCGGTTGAAGCTCGTATTTCTGCACTTCTTGGCAATCCGACTCTTTCGCCTTTTGGAAATGTGATTGCACACCTCACTTCGAATGAAGAATCTGAAACTGTTGCAGCGATTTCGCATCAACTTCCGGTTGGGGAAATTCACATGGGAATGCTGATTCGTGTGAGCGAGGTACTGCAGGAGGATTCCGTGCTCATTGCCACCTTGTTCGCCCACAACATTCGCCCGCAACATGAAATATCTATCGCGAAAACCGGATCGAACATTCTTCTTAATGGCGAAGTAGAAATCACTACTGTTCAAGCTGAAGCATTGTGGCTGCGTAAATAATTAGTGAACCCGCACTGCGACGATGTCAGTGATAGTGCGGCCAGCATCTAGGCCTTTTTGTTCGAATTTCGTGCGCGGACGCAGTTTTGGATCACACAACGGCGTCGCATCCACAATCGTCCAACGCGGCGACACCGTCAAGTTTTCCATTGCATTCTCTGCATATTCAACCCAGTCGGTTGCGATATGTAATGCGCCGCCAACTTTTAGTTTGTCTGCAACAAGGTCGAGATTCTGCGGCACGATGAATCGGCGCTTGTGATGGCGACTCTTTGGCCAAGGATCTGGAAAAAACAGTCGAATGGCATCGACGCTGCTATCTGCGATGCGGCCGCGCAGAATTTCGAGGGCATCCGCTTCGAGAAGTTTGACGTGAGTCAGATTGTCTTCACCAAGTTCTTTGATGAGTTTGCCGATACCAGGCGTGTGTAAATCCATTGCAAGAACAGCCACATCTGGCTGAGTTTTTGCGAGTGCAACTGTCGCTTCACCCATGCCAAAGCCGATTTCGATGAGAAAGTATGGGCAGTTCAGATCGTGCGCAAGATTGATGATGCCATCACCAGCAACAAAGTACGAATCGCCGAGTTTGTCGAGGGCGGTCTGCTGTGCATCACTGACGCGTCCGCGACGCAACTTGTACGTGCGAATTGGCTGGTTGCGCAGATCTTCGGTCATTGACCCATTCTCTCGCATGGGTCTGAGCGAGTGGTGCTAGCGTTGAAGTGATGAAACACGATGATGTAGCTGCCGCTTTCGACCACACCCATCCTTTTAGGACTCTGGGTCGACTGCTTCGCCCACGTCGCGGTCGATTGGCATTCGCGTTTTTTCTCTACGGAATGAAGCACACGCCGATTTGGTTGATGCCCGTCGTCATTGGAGACATCGTTGATGTACTTGTTCTCCAAAAGGACGTCAGCCATCTTGGCGTCGACGCATTGTTGGTTCTCGTCTTACTCGGTCAAAACTTGCCGATGAACATTTGGTTTGCGATGACTCTCTCGAAAGTCCTGCGTGAACTCGAAGCTGGTCTGCGTGGCGCACTGAGTGAACGAGTGCAAATGCTTTCAATCGGTTTTTGGAATCGCATGAATGTCGGCACTTTGCAAAGCAAGGTTGTGCGCGATGTTGAAAACATTGAACTTGCTTTGCGACAAGCGGGCAATGGCGGTTTTGCGGCGATCTTCAACTTTGTTGGGGCAATCACCGTAACTGCAATTCGTGTTCCAGAATTCCTTATCTTCTTTTTGATTTTGGTACCAACTGCGGGCATCGTGATGGTCTTCACTCGACGTCGATTGAATGAACACAATGAAACGTACCGAGCTGCCGTTGAAGAAATGGGAATTCGCACAACTGAGATGATGACGCTAGTGCCGGTCACTCGTGCGCACGGTCTCGAAAAAACAGCTCTTCAACGTGTGCGAGCTTTATATGACTCCACAAGAGACGCCGCATTGCGATTGGATTTTGCAAACTCGTCTTTTGGCGCAACTTCATGGGTAATCTTCAACTTCGCCAACGCATCGTGTGTTCTTGTCGCAGTATGGGCCGGACGAACTGGTCGCATTGATATCACTGCCGGCGAAGTCGTCATGTTGAGCAGTTACTTCGGTGTTCTTGCAAGTGCGGTCGTTATGTTGGCAGACCTTGCGCCGAACTTCGCCCGTGGCATTGCGTCAGTACGGTCAATCGCTGTAGTGCTCGAGTCGCCTGAACTAGAACCAAATATTGGCAAGCCGACCGTCGGCAGTGTTGATGGCAAAGTTGAATTCAAAAACGTCAAGTTCAGCTATCCAGATAGCGATGAAAATGCTGTATCTGGAGTTTCGTTGACGATTGAGCCGGGCCAAATGATTGCGATTGCTGGCCCATCGGGTTGCGGTAAATCAACACTTGCGAATCTGTTGATTGGTTTTCTGCGACCTACGTCCGGTCAGATTCTGATTGATGGCCTAGAAACGAGCAATCTCGACTATCGCTCAATTCGACGCTTCATCTCTGTGGTGCCGCAAGAGTCAATCATGTTTGAAGGATCAGTTCGCCAAAATGTTGCATATGGAATTGAAGAAGATGTCAATGACGAACAAGTTATGGCTGCACTTCGCGATGCAAACGCCTTGGAGTTTGTTGAAGTGCTTCCTGAAGGACTCAACACCGACATCGGCCCGCGCGGGTTTACTTTGTCAGGTGGTCAAAAGCAGCGGCTTGCGATTGCGCGTGCAATTTTGCGTAATCCGCGAATATTGGTGCTTGATGAAGCCACTTCTGCCCTCGATGCCGAATCAGAATTCTTGGTGCAACAAGCACTAAATCGATTGATGGTTGGCAGAACAACTTTTGTTATTGCACATCGACTCTCAACAATTAAAGATGCAGATTGCATCTATGTCATGGAGTCTGGAGTTGTGGTCGAAAGTGGCAGTCATGAAACTTTGCTGCAACACAATGGTTTGTATGCGCGACTACACGCGACAGCACTAGAAGACTAAATGTTGAGGTGTGGAGTCGAAAGGTCTTCGACTGCTTCACTCTTCTTTGGTGCCAGTTCAACTAGATAGATAGCGCCCATAATCAAGGCAGCGCCGATGAGAACGCGTGTTGTCACGTGGTCACCAGCGACGAGCACTCCAAAGATGCCAGCGAAAACCGGTTCAAAGCTCAAAACAACGGCCGCACGAGTGGGATCCATATGTGACTGCGCCCAGGTTTGAATGAAAAATGCGATAGCACTTGCAAAGACAGCTAAGAAGAGAATCGACATCCAGACATCTCTTGAAGGCGGAAGTACAAAGCCATCTGTTGCGAGGCCGCCAACGAAGAAACACACCATGGTTGTCGCAACTTGCACAATGGCAATGGAGTACGACGTTTCTGGCGTAGCCCAGCGCGAAAGCCACATGATTTGAAAACTAAAGCAAGCGGCACCGATGAGTGTCCACATTTCACCAACGCCGAATGACCAACCTTTAAGTGAAATGAATGCCAAACCAATTGTGGCAAGAAATACGCCTGTCCAACCTGACCAGTGAATCTTCATTTTGTAGACGACACCCGCAGCAATTGGTGTGAGAACGACAAACATCCCGGTGATAAATCCGGACACAGATGCGGAGGTGTAATACAAGCCGTAGGTCTGGGTGATGTATCCCAAGAAAAGTGCGATGCCGATATATAACCCTTGGCGGAAAGTTTTTGCAGACATCATGAGTGCTTTAGGTCGCATGATCAACATTGCCACGACAGCAACAACGAAACGCCATCCCATGAACATCATCATCGGCATGCTGTTGAT
>JBEGON010000088.1:0-3452 GCA_041181965.1 Actinomycetota bacterium | reverse complement strand
ACAAGAAGGTGTCACTCCAGGTTGCTGCTGCACCAATGCTGGCAAACACCGGCGCGAGACCAATCCACAGAACTAGAAGCGAAGTGATCCACATCAGAAGTTCTCGGCGATTGAGTTTTGCAGGGACTGCACCTTTAGGTCCCCAGCCAAACCAGCCCCAGATGCCGGCAGCGATGAAAACAATTTGAAGTGCAGCACTTGCTATGAGGCCCCATTGATAAAAAAGAAATCCGTACAGTGCACTAGAGATTGCCCACCATGGCCAGGTTTTGCGAGTTCCGTAAACGCCAAGCCACACACCAAGCAGGGAAGTGGCACAGGCGACGAATTCAAGAACTGTGACGTCGTAATCCCATGCTGAAAAGAGCACGTGCATTGCAAAGGAATTAATAGATTGCATTTTTCTCGCTTCCGCGTCGGCATTACCCGACTGGTCATACGGTCGGCGGACCATCCGCCCTCTCAGCCTTACGGCTCCCGTGGTGAGGTGAAGTTTAGGTTATGAGTTCGCTTTGTCTTGTTCTTCGGCAATCTGGCGGCGAATGTCGTCCATGTCGGCATCGCGAATTGCTTGGATCAAGTTTGCGAAAGATTCCTTCGGCAATGCACCTGATTCGCGGAACAGCAAGATGCCATCGCGAAATGCCATCAACGTGGGGATGGAGGAAATTCCGGCGGCAGCGGCCAAAGCTTGTTCAGCTTCAGTATCGACTTTGCCAAATCTGATATCGGTGTTCTCTTCAGAAGCGGCTTCAAAAATCGGGCCGAACATGCGGCATGGTCCGCACCATTCTGCCCAGAAGTCCACAAAAGTGATGCCGTCGCCAAGGACTGTGGTTTCGAAGTTTTCTGCTGTGAGATTCAAAGTAGCCATGAGAGAACCATACCCTAGGGGGTATCAGGAATGCTTGCCGAAGCGATCGCGAAGTGACTGCATTCCTTTGGCTGGTACGTCAGAAAGTTTGCCAAACACATCTTCTGTCACTTCGGCAATTTTCCATGCGGCGGCTTCAACATCGTGTGCTACCGCTTCATTCAATGCGGCACCGATCTCGGGATATTCCCATTCGAAGCGACGCCAGGCGTCGAGTACATCGCGCTTCTCTGGTGCCTGTGATGGAAAGTTCTTCTTGACGGCACGAATGATGTGCAGTGGCGCATAGGAACGCACAAACTGACCGGCGATGAGTTTTTCACCGCGTCGTGCGCGACCGATGGCAATCAGTAGCAATGTGTAAATGATGGCGAGATGATCGTCGAGAGACTCGTGCGATGAATACTCTCCAGAAGCATGGATTGCCTCGGTGCGAGCGGTGACATCTGCAGCGTCGTAGTCGACCGCATAGTGATTGACTTTTGCCGCACTCAATTCGTCAAGAGTAAAAACTGCAAATTCGAGAATCGTTCCGTCGAGATACACCACCTTGAGGCCGTGTGCGGTTTCGCGCGCCCAGTACGCAATGTTGTGATGCTGTGGAAGCCACGAAAGGTCTTGTCTCATAGGTTCGGCAGCATCGTCGACGGTAATGAGGAAGAAGTCGAAGTCGGAATATTCATCAAAGCGCGAAGTTTCCGCAGCACTTCCTGCCCATACCAGTCCGAGAATTCGTGAATCGGTTTCGGAATTGGCGCGAAGTTCGGCTTTGAAATCCATGCTATTTCTCTGTTGATTCTGGTTTTGGATCGCTCATGCGACCTGCGTGTGCATGGGCGGTTGGATCTTGGCGAACTTTGCGAATGCTTGCAACGGTTGCGATACCAAGGATTGCCACGATGATGCCGAGACTTACTGGAATTGGAATGTGGAAACTGGTCCATCCTTCGTGATGGGCAAAGGTGATGATGAGTTTTGTACCGATGAACATCAAGATGACTGCAAGACCGATAGAGAGATAGACGAGTTTGTCCAACAAGCCCTTTAACATGAAGAAGAGTGCGCGCAAACCAAGAAGTGCGAAGGCGTTTGCCGTGAACACTAAGAATGGCTCTTCAGTCACACCAAAAGTCGCAGGAATCGAGTCGAGTGCGAACAGGACGTCAGTACTTGCAATTGAGATCAACACCAAAAGCATTGGCGTGGCAAAACGCTTTCCATTTAACTTCACGAACATTTTTGAATCAACAAAGTCTTCGGTAATCGGGAGAAGTTTGCGAGCAATCTTTACTGTCTTGTTTTCTGAAGGATCTGGATCTTCATCCCAATGTTGGAAGAGTTTGATTCCGGTCCAAATCAAAATAAGTCCGAAGAAGACGAATGTGACAGCGAATGACTCGAGAGCTTTGGCGCCTACTGCAATGAACGCGCCTCGAAGTACCAGTGCCATGAGAACGCCGAATAACAAAACGCGTTGGTGATGAATCGATGGCACTGCAAACTGAGCCAGGATGATTGCAAACACAAATAGGTTGTCGACAGACAGTGACTTCTCCACGAGGTATGCCGCAAAATATTGAGTGGAATACGTGCCGCCAAACTCAAACCACACGAATGCTCCGAAGAGAAGCGCAACAGCGATGTAAAACACCGACCAGCGACTAGCCTCTTTAAAAGAGACGTCGTGAGCTGTGCGACTTGCCGTGAGTAGATCGAGCAGGATGAGAGCTGTCAAAATCCCCGCCGTGATGAGCCAGATTCCTGTGGTTACGTCCATAGGGGGATACCGTAACGATTCGTTATGAATGCCGCTTTTTCAGCCAAAAAGCAGGACTTATGGCGCTGTTGCTGCGCTGCCTGAACGCGGACACTAAGTCATGTCAACGAATTCTTCGTAGACATTATTCAGGGGGGCGATGGCAATGACCATCTATTCTGAAAATCCCACTTTTGACACGTCTAAGCATCCACGCGATAAGCGCGATGGGCAGCATTGGCCTTCGAAGATTATCTTCTTGGTGCTTCTGCTGCTGATTGGATTTGGTGGGCTGTGGTTGATCAATAATCCTCACGGAAATTCAGCCGCACAATATGTATGTCGAAATTCAAGTACTGATGTTCTCACTCTCGTCACTTCTGCGGAGTGTGAGAATGGTTCAATCTTGAAAGCTGCAGATCTAAAAGGTTTGCCTGGTGCAAACGGTGAAGACGGACTCAACGGCATCGACGGCAAGAATCTTCTTCGTGTTGTAGACAAACTTGAAACACAGGTCGTCATTC
Source organism: Actinomycetota bacterium (assembly GCA_041181965.1). GTDB lineage: Bacteria > Actinomycetota > Actinomycetes > S36-B12 > UBA5976 > JAFMIT01. The sequence continues at coordinate 298 of JBEGON010000088.1, read as the reverse complement.
AAGGAGAACCAGGTGAACCTGGAACTTCCGGTGCGGATGGCAGCGATGGTGTTTCAATTTCAATGGAAGGTTCTTATGCAACCTGGGATGAGTTGCTTTACACGCATCCCATCGGTGAACCTGGCGACACTTACATTGTTGATGGGCATCTTGCTACCTGGGATTGGAACCTTGGCAGTTGGATCGATGTCGGACACATTCAAGGTCCACAAGGCATGCAAGGTGAACAAGGAATTCAAGGTGAGCAAGGCCTCGCAGGCATTCAAGGCATTCAAGGCGTCACTGGTGCAACCGGTGC
>JBEGON010000087.1:0-2902 GCA_041181965.1 Actinomycetota bacterium | reverse complement strand
TAGCCAAAGATGGCATCGCCAGAGCCAATTCGTAATTTGATTTCAGCCAGCCGAGTAGCTGTTGCGGATGAGGCGAAACCCATGGCAAAAAACAGAATGAGAATGCCGGTACGAATACGAGGGAGAGTGTCACGCGTCATCACCGCGCACTCTATTAGCAGGTAGTTGGCCCGCTCAAAACGCTAGAGAGATGTTTCGCTGCATTCTTGATGGCTCGGCATGCTTCAGTTCCTTGCGAACTCAATGTTGCCTTTTTTGCAGCGCCAACTTTCCATGAATACCGCGGTACGAACGTTGGTACATAAGAACCACTCACGTAGGTTGAATGATTCGCAGCAACCTTGAATTTCAATGTGACGATTGCTCCGTGTTGACCATTCTTCAACGTGGCGCCAGCCCATGGACCTTGTGCAGACCAAAGATTTCCGGTGCCATAAATCACTGGCTTGCCATTGATCACCGCGGCGTTTTGGATGACGTGTGTGTGATGTCCGATGATGCCATCGATATACGGCGATGCAGTGAGTTGCTTCGCCAAGCCTTTTTGGAAGCCGTCAGCTTTATCTGAATATTCGGTTCCCCAGTGCATCGAGACGATGACTAGTTGAGCACCAGCCAAGCGAGCTTGTTTTGCAGCATCAATGATGTCGGCTGCTTTGATCAAATTGACGGCCCATTCTTTGCCTTTGGGGCGGGGGATTCCGTTAAAGCCGAAAGCGTAAGCAAGCTGTGCAACGCGTACACCCTTGCTTGTGGTGTACCACGCGATTGCCGAATCGCTTGGCGTAAGTCGAGTTCCCGCCGTCTGTAAACCTTGTGCTCGCATCGTGTTTTTGGTGCCGAAAACTGCATCAATTCCTGAATCGAGCGAGTGATTAGAAACTACAGAACAGCCTTGAAAACCAGCACTTTTGATCCCTGCTGCGAGCTGAATCGGCGTGCGAAAAACGGGATATCCACGTGGCGGTTTTGGACTTAAAGGTGTCTCGAGGTGACAGATGTTGATGTCTGCAGTGAGCAAAGATTTCAGGCCCGTCAGCAGTGGTGCGAAGTTGTAGCCTGTTTTGGTTTTTGCCGCATTCAACAAAGATTTATGGGCGAGGATGTCGCCGCTGGTTGAGATGGTGACTTCAGTTCCGATTGGTGCACCAGTCGTAGCACGCGTGGCGGTGCTTGCATGCACGTTAGAAAATGTTGATCCGACAATTGCCAGTGAAAGTGCGCCAACAGTGAGCAACCTACGCACTATTCATTCTCTTTTCCGCGGGCATCCATTTCGGCCAGGAACTTTTCAACCTGGGCAGCGATGTCATCGCCATTCGGTGCAGCACCCTCATTCAAACCACCGCGCTGCGCCACCAATTCATCAAAGGACTCTTCAAGTCCCACAACGACTGATTGGTTTTCTTCATTTTCAGAGATTTGTTCATTAAGTTCGTTATCGGCTTTGTCAGACAATTCGCGCAATGCATCGGTAGGAATTACCAGACCCGAAGTTCCGCTGACTTCACCGATCAGAGTGAGAGCCGAACGTGGATGTGGCATATTGGCGAGGTACTGCGGAACGTGTGCCACAAATCCCATCGCTTTGTGTCCGTCGCGGCCAAGTTGAAGTTCGAAGAAGCCAGCCATAGAACCGGGCACTTCCATATTGCCCACCCACGGCAATCGACCGGCGATGAGTGATAAATCTGTGGCATGTGCAGTGACGGCGACCGGCCGCGTGTGTGGTGCTGGGAATGGCACCGCTTGCATGGTGATCACCAATGAAACGTCGAGATCTTCGACCATCTCGACCAAGGTGTCGACAGCGGTCACCCAGCCGTGGTCGGGTTCTTCGCCGTGGAGCAGCAAGAAAGCAGTGCCGTTTTCATCGATGCACTCGACCAGCGAAATTTCTGGCAAGTCAATCTCTTCAAAGTGATCTGACATGTACGACATGCGTGGGCGACGAGCGCGGTAGTTGTATAACAAGTCAATGTCGAGGCCAGCCAACACGCGATTTTCAGTGTGTTCGAGGATGTGATTGACGGCCATTTTGACCGCTCCACCAGCATCAAGGAAGCCAGAAATGCCCACGACGAGAATTCGATTCTCGACATCGCTGGGTTCTTCAAACCACTCCAACAGGGAGTCGTCTGGAGTTTCTTCGGGCTCTCGGCGCCACATGTTGTCACCTCTGTTCCAACTCTATTGGCAGTTGGGGGATGCCCACGAATCGAAAAGGTGCGATCGGGACATAGATTCGGGTTATGGCCCTCACCTCATTCTTTCCTCTCCCGAACGGCGCACACCTGCTCGACGTGAACGTTGGGGATGTGTCGCTAGCGGTGATGCATAGCCCAGTGGAGCAGTCGCGTGGTGTCGTTCATTTTGTACATGGTTTTACTGGCAGCAAGGAAGATGCGTGGCCATTAATTCAACCTTTGAACGCATTGGGTTTTTCGGTCATTGCGCATGATCACCGGGGACAATTTCAGAGTGGCCATGCTGATGCATCCACATACTCGCTGACACATCTTGCGGCCGATGTCGCCGCAATCCATGCGCATTTTGGCTACGAAGGCGTCAACATCATTGGTCACTCATTTGGTGGTTTAGTCGCGCAGCAGTTTGCCGTCGATTTTTCACCACAGAGTCTGACACTGTTATGCAGTGGTCCGTCTGCATTGGCGGAACGCCGTGAAAAGTTTTCCTACACTCAAGAATTCTTAAAACTACATTCCGCAATAGATGCCCGTCTGCATTGGCAGAAGACGCGTGACCCGCAATTGAATATCGGTTTTTCTGACTCTTCAGAAGATCTTTACGCAACTCGTTGGGATGCAAGCGACATGAATTCCGTGATCGCGCATCTAGGAATTTTAAGTACAGCAGTTGACGTCACAGAAAAGATTGCTTC
>JBEGON010000086.1:0-2928 GCA_041181965.1 Actinomycetota bacterium | reverse complement strand
CCGAGAACTTGGTGCAGATCAAGTCATTAAGGCGCTCGTCGCGAGTCTTGGATTGCCACTCATGGTCAAACCTGCGCGTGGTGGTTCAGCGCTTGGTGCAACTGTCGTGCATGAAGCGCATCATTTGCCAGGCGCTCTTGTAGCTGCGTTTGCCTATGGTGAAATGACGATGATTGAGCAATTCATCGAGGGAACCGAAGTCGCAGTTGGTGTGATCGAAACTTCCGTTGGGCCAAGTGCGCTTCCCGCAGTCGAAATCCAGCCGGATAGTGGCGTCTATGACTACACCGCGCGATACACAGCTGGATTTACTGAATTCTTCTGCCCTGCGCGAGTAAGTGATGCAATTGCGCAACGTATTGCCGAAACAGCGGTGACCGCGCACTTGGCACTCGACCTGCGGGACCTTTCACGCAGTGACATGATTGTTGATGGAAACGGTGGGGTTTGGTTCCTTGAAGCAAACGTCGCTCCAGGCATGACTGAGACTTCGCTTTATCCGCAAGCACTTGAAGCAGCTGGAACCGATCTCGGTGAAGTTTTCGAGACCTTAGCCATTCAAGCTATGAGCCGAAAGAAGTAAAGAATGTCTGTCACACAAAAGTTCACCGTCTCTGGTATGACCTGCGGACATTGCGTTCAATCTGTGACGGAAGAAATTTCGAGCATCGCTGGTGTCACCCATGTGAATGTGTCACTCGAAAAGGGCGAACTCACTTTTGACTCCGACCATGAAATCTCGCGTGAAGAAGTGGCGGCTGCAGTGACTGAAGCCGGTTACACGTTAGCCGAATAATCATGACAAACCAGGTTGACCTTGTTGTCACTGGAATGACCTGTGCTTCATGCGCCCAACGCATCGAACGCAAACTCAACAAGCTCGAAGGCGTCGAGGCCAAAGTCAATTACGCGACAGGTCTAGCTCGCATTGATTTTTCACCTGCAACTTCTCTAGAAACTTTGATTTCAACAGTTGATGCGGCCGGCTACCGCGCGTTGGCGCCAAGTCCGCTACTGGATCAGGAAGTTGCAGAGCTCGAACGCGCGCACGAAGCAGACCTCAAGCGTCGTTGGTTGGTTGGTTTGGTCCTTGCGATTCCGACTGGCGTTATTTCGATGTTTTCTTCGCTGCATTTCTCATATTGGAAAGAAGTTGTTCTTCTCCTGGCCCTGCCGATTGTGACGTGGGTTGCTTGGCCCTTGCATCGCACAAGTTTTCGAAACGCACGTCATGCCACGACGACCATGGATTCGCTGGTGAGTCTAGGAGTAATCGCGGCGTATGCAGGTTCTCTATATCAATACGTGCAAACTTATGGGCATCACGAGCCACATCTTTATGTGGAAGTTGCAGGTGTCGTTCCTGTCTTCGTATTAATCGGACGTTGGCTCGAATCTCGGAATAAGCGACTCGCCGGCAGTGCATTACGCGCACTCATTGACGCCACCCCAAAGTCAGCACTGGTTCGCCGAGGCGACACATTTGAAGAAGTTGCTATGCACGATGTAGTGCTCGACGACATTGTTCTCGTAAAGCCAGAATCCACTGTCGCGGTTGATTGTGAAATTGTTGAAGGCAATTCGTCCGTGAGCACTGCTCTAATTACAGGTGAAGCAACACCAATAAGTGTGGCAGCTGGAGACATGGTTCCTGCAGGTGCGTTGAACTACGAAGGCGAGTTGCAGGTTCGGGTGACCGCATTGGGTCAAGGCACACAGATTGCTCGCATTGCAGCACTCGTTGCGGCCGCGCAAAGTGGCAAAGCAAATATCGCACGACTTGCTGATCGCGTGAGCGCAATCTTCGTTCCAGTTGTATTGGTGATCACTGCTTTGACGGGCCTTGGCTGGTATTTCTATAGCCCGTCACAAACACTCGACATCATGATTGCAGTACTCGTCATTGCTTGTCCGTGTGCGCTTGGTCTCGCAACACCAACTGCGCTCGTCGTAGGAAGCGGTCGAGCAGCAACTCTGGGAATTCTGGTTTCTGGACCGGAGGTATTTGAACGAGCGCAAGAGCTCGACACCATCATTTTTGATAAAACTGGAACCCTGACACGTGGAGAAATCGCAGTTGAGTCTCTCGAGGCGCCCGCGGAATACCTCAATATCCTCAAGGGATTAGTTGAAGCGAGTACACATCCACTTTCTATAGCAGTGGCGAACCACCTCAGAGGTGTCGAGGCACAAGAGCTCAACGAAGTGGCTGCGATTGCTGGTTTGGGTGTTAGAGCCACAAATAATGGAAAGACTTACGAATTCGGTAGTAAGAATTTTCATCCCAATTTAGATATCGGACCAACACAAACCACCTCGTACCTGTTCCTGGATGGTCAGGTCGTCGGCCACGTCACTTTCAGTGATCGCTCTGACGATTCAGCTTCGCTTGCGTTAGGTGCTCTTCACGCGAGCGGCTTCGACATCGTCATTGCTTCGGGCGATACCCAAGATTCAGTCGACGCCTTAGCGCAGGAGCTCGGTATTTCTCGGGCATATGGTGAATTGAAACCAGAAAACAAAATTGAATTAGTCACTCGTCTGCAATCTGAAGGCCGTCATGTCATCATGGTTGGTGACGGAACCAACGATGCGCCTGCTCTCGCTGCAGCAGATCTTGGAATCGCGATGGGACGCGGTACGGAAGTCGCGCGTTCAACTGCAGACATCACTCTCTTGCGTCCCGATCTCATGCTGATCCCGCAAGCAATTTCGCTTTCCCGTAAGACTCTGCGCGTCATTAAGCAAAACTTGTGGTGGGCATTTGGTTACAACGTCGCAGCACTTCCATTGGCAATGACAGGACATCTCAATCCCATGATTGCCGGATTTGCGATGAGTGCATCAAGTGTTTTGGTTGTCACCAACTCATTGCGGTTACGAACCCTGAAGCTCTAGCTGATTAGCTACTTTTTCCAGACTTTCGAA
>JBEGON010000085.1:0-3997 GCA_041181965.1 Actinomycetota bacterium | reverse complement strand
AATGGCCGAATAACGACCATGATCTGGGTGACAAGTGCCCAGATGAACAAACTTGCGTTGCTTCGGGCAATGAGAAGGCCTGTTCCGACAAAGGAATCCTTTTTGGTGACGAGCACATTATTGAGTGACATCCCCACTTTGATGGCGATCCACATGATGCCTATCGAAGTTCCGGCCGCGAGGAGTTGGCTGAAAATTCCCCAGGCCTTCAACTTGCGACTCAAGAAGATTCCGCTGACGATGCCAGCGACCAGAGACGCAACTGCGATCCACACATCCTGGAAGAAGAATCCTGAATCTGAAAAATGTTCTGGCCAACTGCATACTGATTGCGTCGCTGTATCGAGTGAACATTCAGGGCGAGGTGCAAACGCGGTCCACACCCACAAGACCACGACACCGAGTGGAACCTGCACTAGCAAAATTTGACGGAGACGATCAATCAAAGTTTTCACGATAGACAGCCAGGTCCTAGCAGAACTTTGAGATCGCCATAGAGCTCTGGAGTGTCTTGGACGCGCAAGTTTTGATCAATCTGCATCACAGTGACGCGACTTCCATTAATCAAGCGAACGCGAACTTCGGTGGTACCGGGGTAATTGCCAAGCAATGCAACAAGGTCATCCATGGTGTGCGGATTCACTTGGTTGATATTGAGATTAATTGTCAACGGTCCGTTGCGACGCGACAAATCCGGAACGCTCAATCGTTGGGCTGAAAGCTTTGGCGATTCTTCGTCTTTACGATCGATGCGACCTTCGATGACGACGATGTTGTCTTCGGACAAGTGGTGATAGAACTCGCTGTAAACCTTCGGGAAGAACAAAACTTCGACAGCTCCATTGAGGTCTTCGAGAGTGACTGTTGCCCATTGCAAACCTTTGCGGGTTGTGCGTCGTGCGACTGATGTAATCAGACCAGCAATCTTGATAAACGTTCCATCTTGATAAGCATCGTCAAACACAGCGGCAACAGAAGCATCAGAAATTGAACTCAACACTCGCTCGAGACCCGAAAGCGGATGGTCGCTGACATACAGACCGAGCATTTCGCGTTCGGCGCTCAACAACTGACTCTTGTCCCACTCGTCAGTACTGATTTCAAGCGTATGACCGGTGGAGAGTTCATCACTCAGTGGACTTGGTTCTGGATCACCAAAGAGGGAAGCCATTCCCTGCGCTTCGTCGCGCTTAACCACGGCAATTGAATCAACGGCTTCAGCATGAACGAGAGTGAGACCACGGCGGGTTTGGCCCAGTGAATCGAATGCGCCAGCTTTGATGAGAGATTCGATGAGTCGCTTATTGCAAACAGTGAGATCAACTTTGTTGAGAAAATCAACGAAACTCTGGAACTTGTCCTTCTTGGCACGAGTGCTGAGGATGGATTCAACAACGTTGGCGCCAACATTCTTGATGGCTGTCAAACCAAAACGAATGTCTTTGCCAACAGGCGCGAATTCAGCACGTGATTCGTTGACATCAGGTGGCAACACGCGAATGCCCATGTGACGGCATTCGTTGAGATAGACCGCCAATTTGTCACGATCATCTTTGACTGATGTGAGCAGTGCGGCCATGTATTCAGATGGATAGTTGGCTTTGAGATACGCGGTCCAATACGACACGACACCGTAAGCGGCCGAGTGTGATTTATTAAATGCGTAGTCAGCGAACGGGACGAGAACCTCCCACAGACGTTCGATGGCTTTGTCACCAAAGCCACGTTCACGCATACCGGCACTAAATGGTTCAAAATTCTTTGCGAGTTCTTCGGCATTCTTCTTACCCATTGCTCGACGCAACAAGTCTGCTTGACCAAGTGTGTAGCCAGCGAGCTGCTGAGCCACGGCCATAACCTGTTCTTGATAGACGATGACGCCGAAGGTGGAACCAAGAATCGGCTCGAGAGCATCTTTCAATTCTGGGTGAATTGGTTCGACTGGTTTGCGACCGTTCTTGCGATCTGCGTAATCGTTGTGAGCATTTTCACCCATCGGGCCTGGTCGATACAGAGCCAACACAGCAGAAATATCGTCAAAAGAGGTAGGCGCGAGTGAACGCAGCAAAGCACGCATTGGTCCACCATCGAGCTGGAACACACCGAGGGTGTCACCGCGTTGCAACAATTGATACGTCGCAGGATCGTCGAGAGTCAGGCGTTCGAGAACTACTTCTTCACCACGGTTGATACGAATGTGTTCGAGACAGTCTTCGAGCACGGTGAGGTTGCGCAATCCCAAGAAGTCCATCTTGAGCAAACCAAGTTTTTCACATGCGCCCATGTCGAACTGGGTGATGACCGCACCGTCGCCCGGACGACGAATCAGCGGAATGACATCGAGCAAAGGTTCAGCCGACAAAATCACACCGGCCGCGTGCACACCCCACTGACGGCGTGCACCTTCGAGACCGCGTGCAATGTCCACAACTTCTTTGACATCAGGACGTTCGTCATACAACTTTCGGAATTCAACTGCTTCTTTGTAGCGGTCGTTCTTTGGATCGAAAATACCCGCGAGTGGAATGTCTTTACCCATCACTGATGGCGGCATTGCTTTGGTGATTTCATCACCGATGGCAAACGGCTTTCCGAGAATGCGCGCCGCGTCTTTGATGGCAGCTTTTGCTTTGATGGTGGAATACGTGATGATCTGAGCGACGCGTTCTTCGCCATATTTTTCGCTGGCATAACGAATCACTTCTGGACGACGACGATCGTCGAAGTCCATATCGATATCAGGCATCGACACACGTTCGGGATTCAAAAAGCGCTCGAACAACAATCCATGTTTGATGGGATCTAGTTCGGTAATTCCAAGTGCCCAAGCGATAAGCGCACCTGCAGCAGAACCACGACCAGGACCCACGCGAATCCCGTTTTCTTTGGCGTAACGAATCAAGTCCGCCACCACCAAGAAATAGCCCGGGAAGTTCATGTTCTTGATGGTCTTCAATTCGTAAGCAGCGCGGTCGGTGTACTCCTTGGTGAGAGTTTCACCAGTCACATCGAAACGCTTCTTCAAACCAATCTTGACCTGTTCGGCCAAGAATGAGTTTTCGTCATGACCATCAGGCACTGGGAAGCGTGGCAAAAGATTGCGACCTTCTTCGAATTTCACTTCGCAACGTTCGGCCACCAACAACGTGTTGTCGCATGCGTCTGGATAGTCGCTCCACACAGCACGCATTTCAGCCGCTGACTTCAAGTAGAAGTCCTGCGCATCGAAACGGAAGCGGTTGGTGTCTGCGATATTGCTCGCGGTCTGAATACACAGCAACGCATCGTGTGCCGAGGCATCTGATGCATTGACGTAGTGCAAGTCATTGGTGGCAATTAATGGAATATCAAGGTCGCGAGCAAGTTTGATGAGATCTGAATGCACATTACGTTCGATGGACAAACCGTGATCCATAATTTCAACAAAGAAGTTGTCTTTGCCGAAAATGTCGCGGTAATCCGCAGCGGCCTTGCGTGCTCGGTCATAACGACCAGCGGTCAACCACTTTTGCACTTCACCAGATGGGCAACCGGTGGTCGCAATCAAACCTTTCCCGTGCTTGTCGAGAAGGTCACGATCGAATCGTGGCCACTTCGAATACAAACCTTCGAGCCATGACAGAGACGAAATCTTGAAGAGGTTGTGCATGCCTTCCGTGGTCTCCGCCCACATCGTCATGTGCGTGTAGTTGAGCTTGCTCGCGCCACTGCCACCACCATCTTCGATGTTGCCTTGACCTGCAGCTTCAAACTGGAACGGACCGCGATCAAAGCGCGAAACCACCGGCATGTAGTAACCCTCAATACCGATGATTGGTTTGATGCCTGCTGCTTTTGCGGCTTTGTAAAAATCAAATGCGCCGAAGAGATTGCCGTGATCTGTCATCGCAATCGCTGGCATACCCAGTTCTGCGGCTTTGTTGACGAGAGCTTTGACGTTTGCGTGACCATCGAGCATCGAGTACTCGGTGTGGTTGTGGAGGTGGACGAAGTTGCC
>JBEGON010000084.1:0-10385 GCA_041181965.1 Actinomycetota bacterium | reverse complement strand
CACAGGAACAATTTCACGTTCGCTCGGAACAAAACCAGGGACTTCGGCATTCGTCGAATCCACCATGAAGACATCCACGCCGGCATCGCCGAGTCGACCAAAGGCATTTAAATCGGTAATGCGACCATCAAGGGGCAACTGATCCATTTTGAAATCGCCAGTATGCAAAACCACACCAGCTTTGGTTTTGATAGCAACCGCCATTGCGTCTGGAATCGAGTGATTGACAGCAACGAACTCGAGATTGAATTCACCGAGATGTAATGGAGTCTTTTCAGAAACTTCCTGCATTACGCCACTGATGCGATGCTCCCCCAACTTTGCATTCACAAAAGCCAACGTGAGCTTGGTACCAATAAGTGGAATGTCTTGACGATTGCGCAACAAGTAAGGAACCGCACCAATGTGATCCTCATGGCCATGCGTCAAAACAATGCCGACGACTTGGTCGTAACGACCTTCTAGGTAACTAAAGTCAGGAAGAATCAGATCCACACCTGGTTGAGATTCCTCAGGAAAAAGAACTCCACAATCGACAATCAAAATCTGATTGTTGATCTCGAAGCACGCCATGTTTCGGCCAACTTCGCCGAGACCGCCAAGGGCAACAATGCGAAGAGTGTCCGCTTCGATTGCCGGTGGTTGCGGCAAGTCGCTATGCGACAAAATCACAGGTCGAAGCCTCCGGCAATCAAGTCTTTCTTCAACTGTTCACGTTGCGCAGCTGTCGCAGGAACCATTGGCAAACGCAACGGTCCACCGCCTGCGCGACCGAGCAAATCAAGAGCCGCTTTGGTCATGATGGCGCCGCCAACGCGAGTCATGATTCCAGTCGTCACTGGCACCATTGAGAAGTTGATTTCTTTTGCTTTCGCAACATCGCCTGCGCGGTATGCCGCGGCCATTGCCTGAAATCGATCGGCGACCACGTGACCAGTGACACTGATAAAACCAACCGCGCCGACCGATAACAGTGGCAGGTTCAGTCCGTCGTCGCCGGAATAAAACGGAAGTCCCGATGCGTGCATGACTTGTTGTGCAGCGAATGGATCCGCCTTGGCATCTTTGTTAGCGACAATGCGTGGATGTTCCGCCAAACGAATCAATGACTCAGTGGTGATTTGAATTCCTGCACGACCTGGAATGTCATACGTAATCACACCAAGATCTGTTGCATCGGCAACGGCCAAAAAGTGCGCGATCACGCCTTCTTGCGGAGGCTTGTTGTAATAAGGACATACAACGAGCAAACCATTTGCTCCCGCAGCTTGCGCATCCTTTGCATGCTGCACTGAGTCAGCAGTGTCGTTGTTGCCAACTCCTGCAACCACATGCACATCAGGGCCTACAGCTTCGCGAACAACGCGGACAAGTTTTGCTTTTTCTTCTGGCGCAGTCGTCGGAGCCTCACCCGTGGTGCCGTTGACAACAAGTCCATCGTTACCCAGTTTGACGAGATCAACCGCAAGTTGCGCTGCCGCGTCGTAATCAATCTCGAGGTTTTGCTTAAACGGCGTCACCATTGCAGTGAGCATCGTGCCGAATGGCATTTCTTTTGTCGAAACAGGTGCCATGAGAACCTCTTAGTTGAAAACGATTACGGAGCGACTCGACCGTTTGCCACGAATGCAGCATGAGTCAGAGGCATGAGCTTTGCCCATTCCTCTTCATACTTTTCGGCAACCATTTCGATTTCGCGTTGTGGGAATGAAGGGAAGGTGCTGTCATCACTCTTCTTACGTAACGAGAGGAAGTTCATCATTGCGCGAGCATTCATGGTGACGTAAGCACTGGAATAGATATTGACTGGGAGAACAATGCGAGCAACTTCTCGAGCAACTCCGGCGTCGAGCATCTTCTGATACGCGTCATAGGCGGTTTCGCATGCACGCTTGGTTTCCGCTGTGACAATATCGAACTGTTCTTTGGTGCCATCGACGAAGTCATAGGCACCGGCCTTGCCAACCTGGATCAGCTTGCGCTCAGGGGCCGGGGTGTAGAAGACAGGTTCAAGAACTTTGTAACGGCCGCTCTCTTCGTTATACGAGGCAATGCGGTGACGGAAGTGCTCACGCCACATAAAGATAGGTGCCTGAACGAAAAAGGTCATCGAAGAGTGTTCGAAAGGACTGCCGTGGCGATCGCGCATCAAGTAATTGATCAAGCCACGAGAACGCTCGGGGTCAGTTGTGATGTCGTCGAGTGATTGTTCACCCTTCGTCGAGACTCGCGCCGCCCAGATAACGTCGGCATCGGATGCCGCCGCTTTCACTAGTTCAACGCTGACATCGCTGCGAAAACGAATTGGTTCGCCTGACACAAGTTCCTCCCAAATTTCGCCCAAGCCTACTTGGGGCGGCACCCGCATCTCGGGAACCCGCCACACGTGGGGCCGGTCTCGGCTTGAGCGTGATGAATGAGGAAATCGTGAGCAAAGAGAGAACTTTCGAGACCACAGTCAGACACTCACACCACACAGAACAGGGGTACGCCATGTCAGGCACTGTCTTGATTTTGAGCGACTGTCAAATGCAGTCGCAAGCTGTCCAACACATTTATGCAACCGCTGGATACACATCCTTCCTTTCGGATGTTGCAACACCACACATTTCGATTGAACGACACAAACCCGATGTGGTGGTGATTGCACCAGCAAATGACAGTCGCACCCTCGCGCCGCTATGCAAACAAGTGCGCTCAGTGACAAGTGCACCGCTCATCGTGACTCCACAATTTCATGATGAGCAAGAAGAAATGCATTTACTAGCTGCAGGGGCAGACGATTATGTTTCGCGAGATCGCAACAGCCGAGTACTAGTAATTCGTACTGAATCACAGCTCAATAGATTCACACTGAAACAACGACCACGTCATCACGTTCTAGAAATTGGCAAACTCACTCTGAATATTGATACCCGCATTGCGGCATACAACGAAACAATGATTTCACTGACGCGAACGGAGTTTGATCTTCTTGCAGTTCTGATGAACAACAGTCACCGTGTTGTGCACCGAGAGGAACTACTCAATCGCGTCTGGGGTTCGTGGTATGGCGACGACCATATCCTTGAAGTTCATATCTCTCGATTGCGCCGAAAGATCGAGCGGATTGGTGGTCCGCGAATACTTCATCCGGTGCGCGGCGTGGGATATCGACTGCTGAGCTACGGACAAACGCTGGACTAGCCTTCGCAGGTGCCGAAGAACAGCCACCGCCTCTCGACCCATCGCGCGATCATGCGCGATGCGATTGGCATCGGGGTTGGTGTTGCCAGTTACGGCGTTTCATTTGGGGCGCTGTGCATTGCATCGGGTCTGAGCATTCTCCAAGCCCAAACTTTGTCCGCAGTCATGTTCACCGGAGCTTCGCAATTTGCACTAGTGGGCGTGCTGGCTGCAGGCGGTGGCGCAATCTCTGCGATTGCCACTTCCCTACTGCTTGGCTTTCGCAATATGGCTTATGCACTGCGCATGAATCTGCTCCTGAAACCCACTGGAATTTTTCGAGTCCTTGCAGCCCAATTGACCATTGACGAGAGCACGGCAATGGGGCTTGGACACCTCAACGGTGACGATGCTGAAGAAGGTGGACGCTATGCCTTCTGGGCAACGGGCATCAGTGTTTTCATCTTTTGGAATCTCGCAACTTTGCTCGGGTCATTTGCTGCATCTGCCGCAGGAGATCCCAAAATTTTTGGACTGGACTCAGCAATTGGCGCTGGCTTTATCGCCCTTCTGTGGCCTCAACTCAATACCGGATTTAAACAACGAGTCGCCGTAGCGGGTGCCATCACGTCTCTTTGCGTGATTCCGTTCGTGCGTCCGGGTCTTCCGATTTTGCTTGCAGGCTGCGTGGCTTTGGTCGTTGGTCTTTCCAAGAAATTGGAAGGCTGATGATGGAATTCTGGCTTCCGATACTTATTGCTTCTGCAGGTGCATACGCCTTGAAATTAGCTGGCTATTTGGTGCCAGCCCACTTCATGGAAAAACCGCGATTCAATTTTGTCGCTTCACTGCTGCCCATTGGATTGCTTGCAGGTTTGGTGTGCGTGCAAGTTTTTGGCAACGGCCAGAGCCTCGGAGTCGATGGACGTGTACCTGGCGCTATCACCGCGTTGATCCTTCTGAAATTCAAACGCTCATTCATTGTGGTTGTCATTGCGGCAGCACTTGTAACTGCTACTGGCCGTCACTTCGGACTATGGATTTAGTGCGCACTTTCGACGCGGAAAAGTTTTTCAGCTGATCGCATAGCAGCTCTTGCTCGTTTGCGATCTCGGGCATCGTCATAAGCAATCGCAAGTCGAAACCAGGCGCGCCAAGACTCTGGCTCTTGCTCTACCTGAACCTTCAAAGATTCAAATTGAGAATCAGCGGCGCTTTTTTCGATGCGACCATCAATTGTGCGTGCAAGAGTGTCTACCGTCAACGCCTTTTCGGATTCAAGAATGCTCGCCATCTGCGACATCGAACGTCCAAATTGGATTTCGCGAAAAATCAGACCAGCACTAATCACTATGACAACAGCCGACGACCCTGCTAAACCAACACCAATCCAATTACCGACGCGAATCAGTTCAACAACGCGTTGAGCACTGATGGCGAGATAACCGAAACACGCGAGCGACATCACAATCGCTGCGATGCGCGATTTCACTAGTTGAGGCCTAAGAACTTTTCGAGACCGACGGTGACACCTGGATTATCGACAACACCGCGAATGCCGGTCAAGACACCTGGCATAAACGAACTGCGATCGAGCGAATCGTGGCGAATGGTGAAAGTTTCCCCAATGTCACCGAACAACACTTCCTGATGCGCGACCAAACCGCGCAAACGCACTGCATGCACTGGGATACCAGAAACATTGGCGCCACGAGCACCTGGCATTGATTGCGTTGTGGCATCCGGCTGTTCAGCCATTCCAGCAGCAGCACGAGCTTTTGCAATGAGTTCTGCAGTGTGTCGAGCAGTGCCTGAAGGTGCATCCACTTTTCCTGGGTGATGAAGTTCGACGACTTCGACTGATTCAAAGAAACGTGCTGCCTCTTGTGCAAAACGCATCATCAGAATTGCACCAATGCCAAAGTTTGGAGCGATGAGCACACCGCTCTTTGGATTGGCCTTAGACCATTCCTTCACCTGATCAATGCGATCTTCAGTAAAACCAGTGGTGCCAACCACAGCATGGACACCATTTTCGATAAGCCACTTGAGATTGGTCATCACAGCATCAGGTGTGGTGAAATCCACCACAACATTTGCGCCTTCAGCGAGCATTGACTTCACTGTGTCGCCAGCATCGAGAGACGCCACAAGTTTCATGTCTGCCGCGGCAGAAACTGCTTTGCACACTTCTTGACCCATGCGACCACGCGCACCGAGCACTCCAACGCGAAGGACCATCTCTAACCTCTTTGCTTCATGGCGGAGGTGAACTCTCGCACATTCTTGTATGGACCGACTACACCAATAGTGGAATTTTGCTTGAACAATGTTTCGGCGACGGCATGAATCTCTTCGGCCGTAACTGCGTCAATCAACTCAATGGTCTGATCTACAGAGGGCAATTCCCCTGAAATCAATTCCGCTTTTGCAATGCGAGTCATCCGTGAACCAGTGTCTTCTTGAGTCAAAACCAATGCGCCACGAAGCTGCCCTTTGCCGCGGGCAATCTCATCCTGATTGAGACCAACGTCAGCTGCAGATTCCACGGTGGCACGAATAACTTCCAATGCTTCAGGAAGTTTGGCTGGAATTGAACCGCTATACACACCGAAATATCCAGTGTCGGCAAAACTTTGGTTGAATGAGTACACGCTGTACGCAAGACCGCGCTTTTCGCGAACTTCCTGAAAAAGTCGGGAAGACATGCCACCACCAAGAATCGCATTCATCACACCGAGTGCATAACGACGCGAATCGCCACGACCAAAACTAGGCACACCCCACACAAGGTGTGATTGTTCAGTTTTGCGATTAACCAAATTGATATTGGATGTCGATGCAGTCAAGCCACGTGGTTTGCGCTTCTCCACCGGCAATTTGTCGCCACCAATGACATGTGCAAACGATTTCTTCACCATGCGAACAACCTCGGCATGATCAAGTGCGCCTGCAGCAGCAATGACCAGCCGATTTGGGGTGTAGTGCTTGCGGTAAAACTTGTGAACGGCATCGCGTTGTGCTGCTTTGATGGTGTGCACTGTGCCGAGAATGGGTCGACCAAGATCCCCATCGCCAAACATTCCGATTGCGAACGCTTCGTGCGCGCTATCGGCATGATCATCATCGCGCATCGCGATCTCTTCGAGAATGACATCGCGCTCTTGCGCAAAATCTGTTGGCCGAATCAATGAATTGGTCAACATGTCCGCCAGAACATCAACTGCAAGAGCGGTATCAGCGTCTAGAACTTTTGCGTAGTAGCAGGTGTATTCCTTGCTCGTAAACGCATTCATCTCACCACCCACTGCATCAATAGGTGCAGAGATATCGAGAGCTTCGCGAGTCTTGGTGCCTTTGAAAAGTAGGTGTTCAAGGAAGTGGGCAGAACCTGCCATTTCTGGCGATTCGTCGCGGGAACCAACACCCGCCCACATGCCGATGCTTACGGAACGAACGCCAGGAACGTGCTCAGTGATGACGCGCAAGCCGCCTGGAAGAACCGTGCGCTTAACGACCGAACCATCAGGCTGCGAAAGCAATGTCTTGGTGGTGCCAGGTGTTTGTAAACGCGCAGAAGGCAGGGGTGTTACCCCTGCCTTCTGACGCTTTGAAGAACTCATTCGCTCTTTGATTCGCCTTCGCCAGACTCATCAACAACAGCGAGTGACAACTTGCCACGCTGATCGATTTCTGCAATTTCAACCAAAATCTTTTGGCCAACAGAAACCACATCGTCAACGTTTTCAACTCGCTTGCCGCCAGCAAGTTTGCGCAACTGAGTGATGTGCAACAAACCATCTTTACCTGGCATGAGTGAAATGAACGCACCGAATGCCGCAGTCTTGACGACGGTTCCGAGGAAGCGTTCGCCAACTTCTGGCATGTGTGGATTTGCAATGGCATTCACCGCAGCGCGAGCAGCTTCTGCTGCTTCACCGTTGGTTGCACCAATCAACACTGTTCCGTCATCTTCGATAGAAAGTTCAGCACCAGTATCTTCTTGAATCTGGTTGATGACCTTGCCCTTTGGCCCGATGACTTCACCAATCTTGTCGACAGGAATCTTCACCGAGATGATGCGTGGTGCATAAGGTGACATTTCGTCTGGATCAGAAATTGCTTCTGCCATAACGTCGAGGATGGTGAAACGTGCATCGCGTGCCTGCTTGAGTGCGCCGGCCAAAACAGAGGCAGGAATGCCATCAAGTTTGGTGTCGAGCTGCAACGCAGTAACGAATTCACGAGTACCAGCTACCTTGAAGTCCATGTCACCGAATGCGTCTTCGGCACCGAGAATGTCGGTGAGTGCAACGTATTCAGTCTTGCCATCAACATCATCAGAAACGAGACCCATTGCGATACCAGCAACTGGAGCCTTCAGTGGCACACCTGCGTTGAGCAACGACATGGTCGAAGCACAAACAGAACCCATAGAGGTTGAGCCGTTTGAGCCCAACGCTTCAGATACCTGACGGATTGCGTAAGGGAATTCTTCGCGAGTTGGAAGAACTGGAACCAATGCGCGTTCTGCCAATGCACCGTGACCGATTTCGCGGCGCTTTGGTGTACCTACGCGACCAACTTCACCGGTTGAGTATGGAGGGAAGTTGTAGTTGTGCATGTAGCGCTTGGTCTTCTCTGGAGAGAGAGTGTCGAGTGCCATTTCCATCTTCAACATATTGAGAGTGGTAACACCCATGATCTGGGTTTCGCCACGTTCGAACAATGCTGAACCGTGCGTGCGAGGAATAATCGCAACTTCGGCCGACAACTGACGGATATCAGTGATACCGCGGCCGTCGATGCGAACCTTGTCACGCAAAATGCGCTGGCGAACAACCTTCTTGGTGACGCTACGGAGTGCTGCTGCAACTTCCTTTTCGCGACCATCGAATTGTTCTGCAAGCTTTGCGACGAGTTCGTCCTTGATGCTGTCGAGTTTCGCTTCGCGATCTGCTTTTGACACGATGGTCATTGCAGCTGCGATGTCTGACTTTGCTGCAGCTTCAACTGCCGCATACACATCTTGTTCGTAATCGAGGTAGATAGGAAATTCTTGAGTTTCCTTCGCGGCCTTTGATGCCAAAGCAATCTGCGCTTCACAAAGAACGCGAATGTGCTTCTTAGCTTCTTCGAGACCTTCAGCTACAACTTCTTCGGTTGGAGCTTTTGCGCCACCCTTAACCAATTCAATGGTTGATGAAGTTGCTTCGGCTTCGACCATCATGATCGCAATGTCGCCATCAACGATGCGACCCGCGACCACCATGTCGAAGACGGCGTCTTCGAGCTGTGAGTGATTCGGGAATGCAACCCACTGACCCTTGATCAAAGCAACGCGAACGCCACCGATTGGGCCTGAGAATGGAAGACCTGCAAGTTGAGTCGACATTGATGATGCATTGATTGCAACAACGTCGTACAAGTGGTCTGGGTTAAGTGACAACACGGTCACAACAACCTGCACTTCATTGCGCAAGCCCTTAACGAAAGCTGGGCGCAATGGACGGTCGATCAAACGGCAGGTGAGAATCGCATCTTCGGTTGGACGACCTTCACGACGGAAGAACGAACCTGGAATGCGACCAGCTGCGTACATACGTTCTTCAACATCCACAGTGAGTGGGAAGAAGTCGAACTGATCTTTTGGTGACTTTGAGGCGGTTGTCGTCGACAACAACATGGTGTCATCATCGAGGTACACAACAGCTGTACCACCAGCTTGACGAGCGAGGCGACCGGTTTCGAATCGGACCTTGCGCTTGCCAAATGAACCGTTATCGATAACGGCTTCTGCACTTTGAATTTCGGGACCCTGCACGGGTGCCCTCCTCTTTATTTCAGGGGGCACAAGGCGCTGTCTCACTCGAATCGATCATCGATCGAAGCAAACGAAAAAGTTTCGGTTGCCACTACCGAGGACCGATGTGATGACATATGTCTTGCGCCCGGAATGTTTTATGTAGTTATGAGAGTGTGGTGTGGGCCGATTGCTCGGCCCACAACCAAAAATCGTTAGCGACGGATACCGAGGCGTTCGATCAACACGCGGTAGCGGTTGATGTCGATCTTCTGTAGGTACTGAAGCAAGCGACGGCGACGACCAACCATCAACAACAAACCACGACGGCTGTGATGATCATGCTTGTGAGTCTTGAGGTGCTCAGTCAAGTGATTGATACGTGCGGTCAAGATTGCCACCTGTACTTCTGGGCTTCCAGTGTCGCCTTCAGTACGGGCGTAATCCGCCATGACAGATTTCTTGTCGGCAGCATTAGCTGACATGTGTTTCTCCTCGAGCGCGAAATGACTCATACGAGTCGGGGTCACGGATGGCTAAGGCGCTCGCCTCGCACACCGTCTATCTGCTTGTGCAGCGGGCAAAGGGTAACCGAGGTGCCTGAAATCGGCGAAATCGTGCGTAATGCGGGCTAGATTTGCAGGATTGAACGTGACCGATCCACGTCGGCTGCCATGGCTGCGACTAACTCGTCGAGGCCGTTGAACTTCAGCATCGGACGCAGGTGCTGGACAAAGTCCACAGCCACCTCAGCGCCGTACAGGTTGAGGTCGGTCTGGTCGATAGCAAAAGCTTCAATCGATCGGGTCTCGATGTCACTAAAAGTTGGGTTTGTGCCAATCGAAATGGCAGCCGGCCACCGCTCCCCCGACGTGAGGTTGTTGAGCCATCCTGCGTACACACCGTCAGCTGGAATTGCCTGCCGGAAACTCGGCGCGATGTTTGCCGTTGGATAACCAAGTTCGCGTCCGCGTTGCTGGCCATAAATCACGGTGCCTTCAATGCGGTGTTCACGGCCAAGCAGTGAATTGGCCAATTCCAAATTTCCAGCGGCAAGTTCGTGCCGAATGCGGGTCGATGAAACTCGCGCGTCATGGCGTATGACGTGTTCCACTTCATACACCGAAATACCCTGCGCGCGAATATCGTCAGCGGTGCCGCGGGCACCGGCACCAAAACGAAAACCAGCGCCAACAACAACGTGCGTTGCATGCAAACGATCTATCAAAACTTCTTGAACAAAAACTTCTGGAGATTGTGCGGCACGTTCAGGAGAGAATTCACAGACGTACACATCGTGCACGCCGTGTTTGATCAGCAATTCACGACGACGTTCTGAACTTGTGAGTGCATCCACTTGCAAACCGCGGACAACCGTCATTGGATGCGGAAAGAAAGTTGCGGCAACTGGATTGAG
>JBEGON010000083.1:0-5420 GCA_041181965.1 Actinomycetota bacterium | reverse complement strand
GACAAGAAGTTCCACACCGTATGGCGAGCAGGCGTTCGTTTGGTAAGTGACGTTTCTGGTTTGCCAATCAAGGCTGCGGATATTCCAGTTGGAAACTTGGTCAATGCAATTCCTGAAGGTTTGCATGAACTCGAAGAAGAAACTGGCAATCTCAATGCTCGCGCGAAAGCCGTCATCATCGTGGTGCGCATGGAAGAAAATCAGATTGTTTCTCAGCAAGGCGGCACCGCCGAAGAACCATGGGATTACAACGGCGTCCTGGCGTTCTCCAAAGTGTGTACTCACGTTGGTTGCCCAATCTCTTTGTACGAACACCGCACACATCACTTGCTGTGCCCATGCCATCAAAGTACGTACGACTTGGCAGACAGTGGCCGCGTGATCTTCGGACCTGCATCGCGTCGCATGCCACAACTTGGCATCACCGTTGACTCTGAAGGTTACCTCATTGCTCGCGGCGATTTCGCCGAACCTGTTGGCCCTAGCTTTTGGGAGATCGGATGAGCACACAGTCTCGCGTTCTAGGTTGGTTTGACGACCGCTTCGGTGCTGCAAAACCATTGAAGACTGCAATGAACAAAGTCTTTCCCGATCACTGGTCATTCATGCTCGGCGAAATTGCTCTGTATTCGTTCATCATTTTGTTGCTTTCAGGAACGTATCTCACATTGTTCTTCAAGCCTTCGATGACCGAAATCATCTACAACGGTTCATACATCCCACTTAAAGGTGTCAAGATGTCTGAGGCGTACGCATCAACCCTTGGCATTTCATTCGATGTGCGTGGCGGTTTGTTGATGCGTCAGATTCACCACTGGGCGGCCTTGTTCTTTGTTGGTGCAATGTCAGTGCACATGTTGCGTATTTTCTTCACCGGCGCTTTCCGCAAACCACGTGAACTCAACTGGGTCATCGGCATTTTGCTGCTCGTGCTCGGCGTTCTCGAAGGCTTTGCTGGCTACTCACTTCCTGACGATCTGCTTTCGGGTACTGGTATCCGAATCTCCGAAGGTATTTTGTTGGCGACTCCGCTCGCAGGCACATGGGTCTCGTCATTCCTTTTTGGTGGCGAATTCCCCGGCACTGACTTCATCCCACGTCTATACACGGTCCACGTGTTGCTCGTTCCTGGCATCATCTTGGCGTTGATTACAGCGCACATGATGTTTGTCGTTTTCCACAAACACACCCAGTTCCCAGGACCGGGCCGCACCAATAAGAACGTGGTTGGTTACCCACTGCTCCCTGTGTACATCGCAAAAGCTGGTGGCTTCTTCTTCATCGTCTTTGGTGTCACGATTTTGTTGTCAGCAATTGCCACCATCAACCCGATTTGGATGTTCGGTCCTTACGTTCCGAATGCGGTGACTGCTGGTTCACAACCGGACTGGTACATGGGCTTCCTCGACGGCGCCGTTCGCATGATGCCAGGTATTGAGTACCACATCTTCGGTCACACGTTGAGTCTCAACCTGATGGTTCCTGCCATGGTGATGCCAGGCGTTTTGCTCGGACTCACCATGACCTATCCATGGCTCGAAGCATGGGCACGCGGCGACAAGAGTGAGCATCACTTGCTCGATCGTCCGCGCAACGCACCAACGCGTACTGGTTTGGGTGCGGCATTCATTGCGTTCTACATGGTGTTGTGGATCGACAGTGGTAACGACCTCATCGCGATCACTTTTGGTTTGTCAATCAACGCTATTACCTGGTTCCTGCGGGCGATGCTGTTCATCGCTCCCGTCGTTTCATTCTGGAGTGCAAAACGCATTGCCTTGTCACTGCAGCGCCGCGATCGCGACAAGTTGTTGCATGGTCGAGAAACCGGTCAGATTTTGCGATTGCCACACGGTGAATTCATTGAAATCCACGCACCAATTTCTGACAAGGAAAAGGCGAAGCTGCTTTCAAAAGTTGATATCGCCCCACTTCCTCTTCCGCCGGCAACCGATGCAAACGGCGTCGCCCTTCCGAAGGCGCGTCTCAAGCGTGCACAAGCGAAGGTTTCGAGTTTCTTCTACAAAGACAACGTTCCAAAGCCAACAGCGCAGGAACTGGCCGAAGCCGAGGCTCACATGAGCCACGACTCTCACCAACTCGAGCACTAACAAAAAGCCCCGCACATCGCGGGGCTTTTTCGCTTCTAGACCCCATCGTCTTATTACGGTTACGCCATGCAATTGCTTCGGACAGTGGCGGCGCAGGGGGCACTCGACACTCCCCCGGAACGCGATCGCATTTTGGATGTGTTGCGTGCTTTCGCAATTCTCGGTGTCGTCGGTGGTCATGTGATCATGGCGATGACACACTGGGATGGCAACCGACCGAGTCTCGGAAATGTGTTGGCAAGCTCCTCACTCCTTCAATTGATCACGTGGCTACTACAGGTCATGCCGTTGTTCTTCATTGCAGGCGGAGCAGCAAGTTATCTGTCTTGGAATTCCGCACAACGAAAATCCATGCAGTATTCGGAATGGCTCTGGAAGCGGATGACTCGACTTTTGAGTCCAGTGTTCTTCTACCTAGCGATTATGGCGCCGCTCGGTGGGATAGTGAGTCGAGTTGTTGACGAGGACATGGCAACACCTTTATTGAATCTCACCACACAGTTGTTGTGGTTCCTTGGCGTCTATCTTCTGGTGACTGCACTCACTCCCGTGCTCGCCACGCTCCATCGAGCAATAGGCGTTTACCAGGCACTCGGTTGGCTTGCTGTTGTCATCACTGCCGACGTCACTCGCTTGCAGTTTGATGGACCAGATGCAGTCGGTTTGATCAACTTCGTTGCCGTATGGGCAATCGCTGCCAGTTGCGGCATCTGGTACTTGGAATACTCCCCAACTCGACTGTCACTAATGCTTCTCGTCATTGGCGGCTTTGCCATCAACGCAGCACTGGTTTTCTATGGGCCTTATCCCGTGTCGTTGGTTGGAATGCCGAATGAAAGTTTCAGCAATATGGCACCACCGTCACTCGTCATGGCCATTCAAACGGTGGTGATGTGGGCTGGCGTGGAGTTGCTCAAACCCACTTTGAAGAAGCTCTCAAACAACGCGCGTGTGTGGAGATCTGCAATTTCGATCAACTTGTCAGCCATGACAATCTATCTCTGGCACCTGCCGACATTGATTGTATGGACAGTCATTGCACACCAAATGAACTGGACTCCTGAACACCACATTGTTGATGGCGTTTTGATGCCGACAACTCAGTATTGGAGTCAAGCGATTCCGCTTTGGTGCGCGACCTGGATTTCGGTGTACGCGCTCGTGCAAGTGTTGTGGTTCACCGAACACATCTCGTGGCCATTCTTTAAGCTGAAAACCCAGGTTGATAAACGAGTATGGCGCAGCCCAGTATCAGTTGCAGGAGTTATTGCTACAGGAGTGGGAATGCTGTTGATTTCAGGCTCTGGATTGAGCGGTTTCCCAACCAAGGTGACGGAGTTTGCAGGGCTTTCATGGACAGGTGGTTTCGCAGTTGCAGTAGTGCTCGGTGGAACTATCCTCGTGAAAGTTTCAACCGCTCTTGTGCGATCAGCAGACCGAACACAATAACTACTGCACCAACAGGTTCTTGCCAACTCAAACTTTCCGAGAGCAACACTGTGCCAGCGATACCTGCCACTAGCGGCGTCCAGTAAGCCACCGTGCTCGAAATAATGGCACCAGCCGTCTGAAGCAATCGGAAGTGCAAGATGTATGCGAGCCCCGTACTAATGAGTCCCAAAGCCAAAATTCCCAGTGCACTGTCGCGTGACACTGACGTAGGCAAAGGAGTGATGAGCATGAACGGCACCAATTGGATGGCACCAAAGCTCACCTGAATTGCTGCCATAGCAGTTGGTGCAACACCGTGCGGAATGATGTAGCGACGTGAATATGGGAATGAAATTCCATACCCAGAAATTGCGATGAGCAGCAAAGTAAATCCTTGCCACGAAGATTCACCAATTCCTTGCCACACGCCAAGCACGATCAACACGCCAACAAATCCGAGCGCAAGACCAAGCTTCTGCGCAGCAGTTGGTGCTTGTTCTCGAAAAAGAGTCAGGGTCGCGAGCAAGGCGAAAAGCGGCGTCATCCCGTTGAAGATGCCGGCCATGATTGATGAAACATGCTGCTCAGCTGAAGCAAAAAGCACTCCAGGAATGCTGTTGAGAAGCATTGCCTGAATGAACAGATGGCCGTACACGATTTTGTTTGTGGGAAGAGATGTGCGTGTGATGACAAGCACCAACCACAACACGAAAGCGCCAATCAACAAGCGCCCGAATGCGATCTGTACCGGCGCAAACGAATGAAGCGCCACCATAATGAAATAGAAAGGCAGACCCCAGCAGATAGCGAGTAGCGAGTAGTTACGCCACCAGGTCGTCATTGTTACTGTGCAAACGGTCCGCGGTGGTATTCAAACAACCAACCGAAGACTGAAATCAGCAAAATGCTCACGCCAAAAACCATGAGCCACGTTGCAAAAACTAGACCCAAGAAAGTCACCCATGCACCGAGTGCAACCGGCAATGGCCACCATGAATGAGGGCTGAAGAAGCCGTAGTTTGGATCTGCTTCATCAATTTCGGCATCAAGACGATCTTCTGGACGTACTCCAACATGCTTGCCAGTGACGCGCACGTAGAAGCCAATAATTGCTGCGAGGCCACCCGTGAGGGCCAAAACGGTGGTACCGATGACGTCACCGCTCATGTAGTTGTAGATCACTGCGATGACGGCATAGAACACAGCGCCGCCAATGAACATTCCGCTTTCAATCTTCATAACGACCTCAATGGCTCTCTGCAGCTTCAGGATGGTGCAAGTCGAAAGCTGGACGTTCTGAACGAATACGTGGCAACGATTCAAAGTTGTGGCGTGGAGGTGGGCATGATGTCGCCCATTCGAGCGATGCTCCCCAACCCCATGGGTCGTCCACGGTCACTAGCGGTGCAGTGCGCCAGGTCTTGTACACGTTGTAGAAGAAGACCAAGGTAGATGCGCCAAGAATGAACGAACCAACTGTAGAAATCATGTTCAACGTCGTGAAACCATCGCTTGCCAAATAATCGACGTAACGACGTGGCATACCCATCACACCAAGCCAGTGCTGGATGAGAAATGTCATGTGGAAACCGATGAAAGCCATGATGAAGTGCAGTTTGCCCAAGCGATCATCGAGCATGCGACCTGTCCACTTTGGCCACCAGAAGTAGAAGCCAGCGAACATCGCGAACACCACTGTGCCGAACACGACGTAGTGGAAGTGAGCCACAACAAAGTAGGTGTCACTCACATGAAAATCGATTGGTGGCATTGCCAAAAGCACACCTGTTAGACCGCCGAAGAGGAAGGTGAGCAAGAAACCAATGGTCCACAACATTGGCGATTCGAAGGTAAGCGATCCGCCCCACATAGTGCCAA
>JBEGON010000082.1:0-3558 GCA_041181965.1 Actinomycetota bacterium | reverse complement strand
GCAAAACTCAATCGCCGAGAACTTCTGATGTGGATCACTTCGCTTCTAGTTCTGTGGATTGGTCTCGCGCCGGTGTTTGCCAGCATTGGTGCAGCAGCAACCTGGAGTGACACCTTCTTGTTGGTCGGCAGCATTGTTGCTCAAGTCTTGATGGTGCTCGAGAAATACGAAGCATGGCCGTTGTGGTTTGTAGTAGATCTCGTCGGAACAATCGAATATGCCTACATGAATCTTTGGTTCACAGCATTGTTGTACTTCGTCTTCGTCCTGATTGCCGTTAAAGGCTGGCGCGAATGGTTGATACGCGCCAATGCAACGTCACACTAAGCAACATCTATGCAATCAATATTGCAACGTCTTCGCGAATCGTCGAATGCAAAGAAAGTCTTGTGCATTGACGGTCCCGCAGGAGCAGGCAAAACTGAACTGAGTACATTGATTGCTGCCGAGTTTCCAGATTCATTCATCGTGCACATGGACGATCTGTATGACGGATGGAACGATTCTCTTGGTGACGCGCTGACTGGTCGACTTCAGAGCACGATCATTGAACCATTGCTGACCAATAAAGATTTGGTTTTGCAGAAATACGATTGGATTGCCGAAAGATTCAGCGCGCCCTACGTGGTGGCAATTCCATCTCTACTCATTGTCGAAGGCGTCGGTGCTGCGCAGAAAATCATGCGTGAAATCGCGACTTTAAAAGTGTTTGTAGATGTGGACGACAAAACCGGAAAAGAACGCGTCATCAATCGCGATGGCGATTACATGGTAGGGCGCATTGACGATTGGCAGCGCCAGCAAACAGAGCACTATAAAAAACACCGAACACGAGAATCTTGCGATCTCGTGCTCGGTGCTACGTGGTGGGAAAACTAAACAGTTAGTTCATCAAGCAATTCATTGAATTGATCCGCAGAGCGGCGAGCCTTAACACCAGGCATTGCATGAACTGGCAAACCTGAGCCACTTGCTTCGTTGATAGCCTGTGATGATTCAACAAAGGCTTTCAAAACGAGGTTCGGGAACATGCGCTTAATTTCGCGAACTCGGTACGCCGATTCTTCGGTGCCATCAACCTTGTTGAGAGCCACAAAGACCTTGCGAACAAAACCTGCGCGCGCACGACGGGCAGCCAATGCAAAGTTGATGGCATCGCTCGCACTGCGAAGCGAGAAGAGGGTTGGTTCTGCAACGACAAGTACGGTGTTGGCCAATGCAATTGCTTCGAAAGTCAATGCATTGAGAGTTGCAGGTGCATCAATCAGGACAATGTCATAGCTCGAAAGATCGCCAATTTGTGCGGTGAGACGTGGGGTGCCGGTTTTTGGTTCGACATACCCTTCGACTTCTGCCAGTGCGCGTGACGCAGGAACGATGTCAACTGAGCCGCGGTATTCCTTCCACACTGCTGGCGTAGAAAGTTGCGACAACTTCTTACCATTGAATGCTTCGCGAACGGTCGGGGTATTACTGCGATCAAGAGCAGCGAGGGTCAGTGAACCCTGTGGGTCGAGGTCGATAAGCAAGACTCGCAAACCATTTTCTTCAGCAGCACCAGCTAGGCCCAGCAGTGTGGTGGTCTTACCAACTCCACCCTTACCCGACAACACAGTGATGGTGCGCTTTGCGCGCTTATTCACAATGGCAGGAATGTCGGCAGTGTCGGCTTCGATTTGCTTAATGACGTCAGCGACAATGTCTTCAACGTCAGAAGTTTGCTCTTCAGCTTTTTCGACGTGGCTATCTTCGCCAACACCCAAGAAACCTTTGAGTGAGTCCAACCACGTTGATTCGTTACGTTCGTTCACAGGAAACTCCAAAATTCTTAGCAGCCACCAGCAACAGCTGGAATCACTGACACTGTTGAACCAGATGCAATGACCGTGTTGAGGCCATCAAGGAAGCGAACATCATCGTCGCCAACATAAACGTTGACGAAGCGACGAAGCGCGCCATTGTCATCAACGATACGTGCGCTGATGCCAGGTGCTTGAGTTTCGAGTGCAGCCAAGACATCGGTAAGAGTGCTGTTGCCCGCTGGCTCAACTTCTACTGAAGATGCGTCGTGGGTGTATGGGCGGAGAATCGTCGGGATACGAACGGTTACTGCCATGTCTAACTCCTACCGAGGTCGTTGAGGGCTTCTACTGCGGACTCAAGCGATGGGCGAACAATGGCAGATGGTCCTACGACATCTGCCACCGCATCAAGGGTTTTGAGGCCATCGCCAGTATTGATCAACACTGTTTCGCGGCTAGGGTCGAGCTTGCCAGCAGCGAGCAACTTGCGAAGCACAGCAACAGTCACACCGCCCGCAGTTTCGGCAAAAATTCCTTCGGTCTCGGCAAGCAGCCGAATACCTTCGACAACTTCTTCATCGCTGACATCGTCGATAGCACCATGGGTGCGACGTGCAGCATCAAGTGCGTATGGACCATCTGCGGGATTTCCGATAGCCAAAGATTTTGCAATCGTATTTGGCTTCACTGGGCGAATAACTTCCATGCCTTCTTTAAACGCATTCGCAACAGGATTGCAGCCGGTGGCTTGCGCACCAAAAACTGCGTATTCACTTTCAGCAACCAAACCAAGTTTGATGAGTTCTCGCCAAGCTTTATCAACCTTGGTAAGCAGCGATCCTGATGCAACCGGAATCACCACTTGTTGTGGCAATCGCCAGCCAAGCTGTTCTGCGATTTCAAAGCCGAGAGATTTTGAACCTTCTGCGTAGTAAGGACGAAGATTGACATTCACAAAGCCCCAGGTGTTTGTAATGCTTTCGCCGATCAATTCACTGCACAAACGATTCACGTCGTCATAGTTGCCTTCGATGGCAAGAAGTGTGCCGCCATATGTTGCGGTAGTAATTGTTTTGCCAGCCTCAAGATTTGAAGGAATCAACACCACAGAATCTTGACCAGCGCGTGCCGCTGCTGCAGCTACTGCATTGGCAAGATTGCCAGTCGATGCACATGCAAGAGTCGTGCGACCAAGTCGTCGTGCCGCATGCTGCGCTACTGCTACAACGCGATCCTTGAATGAGTGAGTTGGATTTCCTGAATCATCTTTCACCCACAGTGTCCCGGTCATGCCGAGCGCTTTCGCAAGATTGTCAGCCTTGATGAGTTTGGTGAAACCAGGATTGAGATTTGGCTCATCTGCCACCCACGCAGCCACTGGCAATAGCGGTGCGTAACGCCACATGTTGTTGGGGCCAGCCTCGATCTGCTCGCGCGTCACGGTGCCAAAGTCATAGGCCACTTCTAGCGGTCCAAAACACTCCATGCAGGAGTACGCGGCGCCGAGGGCATAGTCAGTGCCACATTCGCGACATCGGAGCGCAGTCGCTGGTCCGAAGGATTCTGGGGTGATGGCCGTAGGCATGCGCGAAAGTTAGTCGCGACGACTGCCCACGGTGAGGGCTAACAAGTGAAAGTCCGCTATTCGGACAGTTATCTGCGCTGAGTACCCTGAACTCATGCCATGGGGTGAACCGTTGATTCGCGATATCAAACGCGCTTTTATTCCACTCGCAGATCATCACCGCGCTGCTGG
>JBEGON010000081.1:0-5259 GCA_041181965.1 Actinomycetota bacterium | reverse complement strand
CAGCTTTATGGAAAGTTTTCACCATCTGCTTGAACTCGTTGATTTGTTCACCTGAATGACCAGTCGCTGCATATGCATGATGCGGCGCGAAGAACCCCATGGTGTTGTAACCCCAGTAATTGGTTTTACCCATGCGCACGAGATGTTCTTCGTGACCAATTTGATGAATAGGTAGAAGTTCAATTGCAGTGACGCCAAGTGACAGCAAATGTTCGATCACTGCCTCATGTGCAAGACCTGCATAGGTTCCGCGAAGGTGTTCTGGCACTGCAGGATGCAGTTGCGTCATACCTTTGACGTGTGCTTCATAAATCACAGTGCGATGCCAGCGAGTATCTGGCTTTACATCGCCAGTCCAGTCGAAGTTATCTTCAACAACAATTCCACATGGCATAAATGGTGCAGAGTCGCGCGCATCTGGCACCGATTCATCTTCGGGCGTTTGAGGATTGTGTTTGTAGCCAAAGAGTGACTCGTGCAAAATCCAATTGCCATCAATCGCCTTGGCATAGGGGTCGAGCAAGAACTTATTGGGATTGTGTCGATGACCGTTGGCCGGATCCCACGGACCGTGAACACGGAAGCCATAACGGGTGCCTGCAGTAATTCCTGGCACAAATCCGTGCCACACACCGCGCGCTTTGTCCGGCAACCGCCAGCGAGTTTCAGAGCCGTCTGGATTGCGTACACAAAAATCGACTGCGGTCGCGTGGTCAGCGAAGAGCGCAACATTGACGCCATCTTCAACGAGGTGAACACCTTGTGGGTCGGGCCGGTTGCTGACTTCGGCATAACGAAGTGCAGGAATGCTCACGGTGCTCCCAGTCTGAGGTGGACAAATGTGCAATGCGAGGGGAGTTTAGACGGCTGTAAGCGCGCGATTTCCACCCCTCATTCGTAGACTCGCCTCACTATGGCTTACCTCGACCACGCAGCGACCACATCTGTGCTGCCTGAAGTTATCGAGGCCATGACCCACGAACTTGCCACTGTCGGCAATCCTTCCAGCCTGCACACGTCGGGTCGCCATGCACGCATGGTCGTCGAAATCGCTCGCGAACAGATTGCTGATGCCTTGCGCTGTTTACCCAATGAAGTGATCTTCACTGCGGGTGGCACAGAAGCGGACAACTTGGCGATCAAGGGAATGTTCTGGGCACGTCACAACGCGGATTCACGTCGAGTGCGCATCTTGGCGTCAAGCATCGAACATCACGCAGTGCTCGATCCCGTGCAATGGCTTGGTGACACCGAACAAGCGGTCGTTGAATGGATTCCAGTCGATTCATTAGGTCGCATCGGGATCGATTCATTGAATGCATCAATCGAAAAAGATCCTGAATCGGTCGCATTGATTTCGGTGATGTGGGCCAACAACGAAATTGGCACAGTCCAGCCAATTGAAGAAGTTGTGGCGATTGCAAAAGCACACGGAATTCCAGTGCATACCGATGCTGTTCAAGCAATTGGAAATCTGCCGGTCAGTTTTCATGATTCTGGCGTTGATGCAATGACCATTAGCGGTCACAAAATCGGTGGGCCGATGGGAATTGGTGCGCTGTTGTTGAAGCGTGAATACAAACCAGTTCCTGTCTTGCATGGTGGCGGTCAAGAACGCGAAGTGCGTTCGGGAACTTTGCCAACGCATTTGATTGCGGCACTCGGAGTTGCTGTGGCCTCAGCAGTGAAACATCAGGCAGAACATGCACAGCATGTTTCGCTGTTGCGCGACCATCTCATCGCAGGCATCAAGAATGAGATTCCAGATGCCATTCTCAATGGTGATCATGTGAATCGTTTGCCTGGCAATGCACACTTTTCATTCCCTGGATGCGAAGGCGATGCACTACTGATGTTGTTTGATGCTGCAGGCGTTGAATGCTCCACAGGCAGCGCGTGCACCGCGGGCATTCCGCAGCCTTCACACGTATTGCTTGCGATGGGCGTCAGCAAAGAAACCGCAGTGGGTTCATTGCGTTTCAGTCTCGGTCGCACATCGACTCAAGCCGATGTTGATGCCGTTGTTGCCAGTGTTTCCGCTGTAGT
Source organism: Actinomycetota bacterium (assembly GCA_041181965.1). Classification (GTDB taxonomy): domain Bacteria; phylum Actinomycetota; class Actinomycetes; order S36-B12; family UBA5976; genus JAFMIT01. Next base: position 3,213 of record JBEGON010000081.1, on the reverse strand, counting down.
TGCCCGTGCTCGTCGCGCTGGCAAGACAGTCAAAGTCTGACCTGCGAGAATTGCCCAATGCGCGTACTTGCAGCTCTCTCCGGTGGTGTTGATTCCGCGGTTGCTGCTGCCCGTGCAGTTGCCGCTGGTCACGACGTCACCGGCGTTCACCTCGCACTTTCTTCTAATCCGCAGTCGTACCGCACAGGAGCTCGCGGCTGCTGCTCTCTCGAAGATTCTCGCGATGCACGACGTGCTGCTGACGTTCTCGGTATCCCTTTCTATATCTGGGACATGGCTGAAGAATTCAAGGCCGGTGTTGTCGATGACTTCCTCGCTGAATATTCCGAGGGTCGCACACCAAATCCATGCTTGCGTTGCAACGAAAAGATCAAGTTTTCCGCCTTGCTCGATCGTGCAATTGCACTTGGGTTTGATGCTGTGTGCACTGGTCACTACGCGCGACTAGAAAATGGTGAACATGGTGTCGAAATGTTTCGCGCCGTTGATCCCCAAAAAGATCAGTCGTATGTGCTTGGTGTTCTCGAGCAATGGCAGCTTGCAAAAGCAATGTTTCCAGTAGGAGACACCCCAAAACCTGAAATTCGTAATGAAGCCGAACGTCTAGATCTCTTAGTTGCCAAGAAGCCAGACAGTCACGACATTTGTTTTATCGCAGATGGCGATACCGCTGGTTTCTTGCAGTCGCGTCTTGGCGAACAGCCAGGTGACATCGTTGATGCAGAAACTGGCGCGGTTGTTGGTCAACACAAAGGTGCGCATCAATTCACCATCGGCCAACGCCGCGGACTGGCTCTCGGCATTCCGGCCGATGATGGTGCACCGCGTTACGTCACAGAGATTGATGTGAAGGCGAAAGTCGTCAAAGTTGGTCCACCACGTTTGCTCGAAGTGAATCATGTTTCAGGCGTTCGTCCGACCTGGATTGCACAACCTCTCGAGGTCGGTGCAGAAGTGGGTGTTCAGTGGCGTGCGCATGGAATCGAAGTGCCAGCGGTGATCACTGAAGTTTCTGAAAATTCGTTGTCATTCACCACCAGCGAATTTATTCGCGGAGTTGCTCCAGGACAGCAAGCGGTGTTTTACAGCGGAAATCGCGTGCTTGGATCTGTGATGATTCAGTCATCTGCACGTATTCAGACCGCCGACTCGCACTCGTAAAGCCCTTTTTGCTCGATAGACCATAGGTACACTTCGGCGGCCGCGCCTCATTTGGTGCGGAAAGTCGAAGGGAAATTTATGAAAATCATGACCAAGCGCGTATTGGTCGCTGCAGTAGCAGTAGTGATTGCATCTATCGCACCAGCTGCATCTGTTTCTGCGACCGCTTCATGGTCATACAAAGGTGAAACCGGCCCAAAGCACTGGGGCGAATTGGATCCTACTTTTGTGACTTGCGTTGACGGCACGGCTCAGTCGCCAATCAATGTGACTGGCGCAAAGAACAAGGCTTTGACGAACATCAAGTTCAACTACATCTCAGGACCTGCAGAAGTGTTCAACAACGGTCACACCGTTGAAGCAGAACCAGCAGAAGGTGCAGCAGAAAGCAGCATCACACTTGATGGAAATGTTTACCCATTCTTGCAATTCCACTTCCATGCACCATCTGAGCACACAGTCAACGGCAAGCGTTACCCGCTTGAAATTCACTTCGTGCACAAGACTGAATCAGGTCGCATCGCAGTTGTTGGCGTTCTCGTTAAAGCTGGTAAGGAAAACGCAGCATGGGATCAGTTCGTTAACAGCATTCCATTCGCAACCGCAGAACCAGCCGATACTCCAATCCGCATCCTCTGGTCGAAGTTGCTCCCAACCAATCGTCAGACCTACCGTTACAACGGCAGCTTGACGACTCCAGGTTGTGCTGAAGGTGTGAAGTGGAACCTCTTCTCAACTCCAATTGAGATGAGCGCTTTGCAGATCGAGTCATTCCGCAATGCATACGCTGGAAATGCTCGTCCGGTACAGCCACTTCACGGCCGCACCATTTACTTCGACTCCACTGCGGGCAAGTAAACAAAACCATTGTGAAGGGCACCCGAATTCGGGTGCCCTTCATGCTTTGGTGGCAGGTGTTTCCGAGAGAATTGCCCCCTAAGTGTGTGATTGCAGAGGAGAGATGATGGCTGTCAATAAAGATGCCACCTCCGCTGCCCGCCTTCGCCACAAAGAACTCTGCGAAGAGATCGAAGATCATCGTTATCGCTATTACGTGCTCGATGCACCGGTGGTTGCCGATACCGAATACGACAAGCTCGAAACTGAACTCCGTGCACTTGAAGACGAATACCCAGAACTCCGCACACCAGACTCACCAACCCAAAAAGTTGGTGGTCACATCACCACTGACTTTGCACCCGCGAAACATTTGTCGCGGATGATGAGTCTCGACAATGTTTTCTCCGCAGACGAGTTTTCGGATTGGTCATTGCGCGTTCAAAAAGATCTTGGATTCGAGCCTTCGTGGCTGTGCGAATTGAAGATTGATGGGCTTGCCATCAATCTGACCTACGAACAAGGCAAACTTGTTCGCGCAGCAACGCGTGGCGATGGCCGCACCGGCGAAGATGTCACCGCGAATGTGAAGTCGATTCATGGCATTCCTGATCGACTGAACACAGACACCAAGTTTCCAGTGCCGGATGTAGTTGAGATCCGTGGCGAAATCTTTTTCCCATCCGCGCTATTCGAAGAACTCAATGCAGGATTGGTGGAAGCGGGCAAAGCGCCATTTGCGAATGCGCGCAATGCTGCTGCTGGCTCGTTGCGTCAAAAGGATCCGCGGGTGACGGCATCTCGTCCACTTCGTATGACCGTGCACGGCATTGGTGTGCACGAAGGTTTGAAGCTCACAGAACAATCGCAGGCGTACGAAATCTTGAATGCGTGGGGTTTGCCCACCAGCACAACTTTCAAAGTAGTGAAGTCCGCAAAAGAAGTTCAGAAGTTCATTGATTTTCATGGCAAACATCGCCATGACATGGAACATGAAATTGACGGCATTGTCATCAAAGTTGATTCACTCGATTTGCAGACTCAACTTGGCGAAACTTCACGTGCACCACGTTGGGCGATCGCTTTCAAATATCCACCAGAAGAAGTGACGACAAAGTTGCTCGATATTCGTGTCAGTGTTGGCCGCACTGGTCGTGCCACTCCGTTCGGACACATGGAACCTGTGCGAGTTGCAGGTTCTGTCGTCGAAATGGC
>JBEGON010000080.1:0-3566 GCA_041181965.1 Actinomycetota bacterium | reverse complement strand
GAAAACTGTGGGGAATCTTTCCGGCCAAGCATCGCCGATATTTCGAGCATCAAGCCACATGTGAGGTTTGTTGTCCTCAATCATTTTGCGCATGATTGCTTTTGCGACAACGTCGCGTGGAGCAAGATCTGCCAATTCGTGGACATCACGCATAAAGCGATTTCCGGCAAAATCTACGAGAAATGCGCCCTCTCCTCGCACGGCTTCCGAAATGAGCAACTGCTGCCCGATTGCGTTTTCGCCGACATAGAGAACGGTGGGGTGAAATTGCACAAACTCCAAGTCGGCGAGTTCTGCGCCAGCACGCAATGCGAGTGCGATGCCATCTCCGGTCGCAACTTTTGGATTCGTTGACTGTGCAAACACTTGACCAATGCCACCTGTTGCAAGAATGACAGCACTCGCCAAAACAGCGCCAACACCATCTCGTTGACCTTCACCCATCACATGCAATGTGAGACCCTGGGCCGCACCCGTCTCATCAAGAAGGAGATCGAGAACAAGTGCATGTTCGATGAGTTCAATTCCTGAATCTGACTGCACTGCGTCCACCAATGCGCGAGAAATCTCAGCACCAGTTGCATCGCCGCCTGCATGTGCAATGCGATTTCGGTGATGTCCACCTTCGCGCGTCAGGGCAAGTTCGCCATCTGCTGTTTTATCAAATCGCGCACCTCGAGCGATGAGACGTCGGACTGCGTTTGGTCCTTCACTCACGAGAATTCGTACGGCATCTGCGTCACATAAACCGGCGCCTGCAACCACTGTGTCTTTCCAGTGCTGTTCAGGCGAGTCATTGGGATCAAGTGCGGCTGCAATTCCACCTTGCGCCCAACGCGTCGAGCCTTGATCGACTGTTGCTTTTGTCACGAGCATGACGTTGTAACCTGACGAGCGCGCTTGGATTGCAGCAGTGAGTCCCGCAACACCACTACCCACGATGATGACATCGGCCTGTGCAAACCAACCTGGTTTTGGCGCAAATAACTGCGCGGCAATCTTGGTCACTTTGCAGCACCTCCAATCATCACAGGGCAATTGTCAATCAATCTGATATCACCAAATCGCACTGCAATGAGTGCTCGTGCCTCACCTTGCCGAGGAGCCGGGCCAAAATCAGGCGCTACCACTTCCAGATAATCGAGTTTTGCTCTCGGTTCTGAAGCGATGAGCGCGGTAGCAGAGGAAATCGCCTGACCGATCTCCCCGCTCGCCGCAGATTCCGCAAGCAAAGCAAGAGCTTGCGGCACGATTCGGGCTGCTTTGCGATCTTCTACAGACAGCAAGCGATTTCGGCTCGACAATGCGAGACCATCAGTGTCACGCACTGTAGGCACTCCATGAACTTCACATTCAATGCCTGCTTGGCTGACCATCTCGCGCACAACTGCAAGTTGCTGATAATCCTTCTCACCAAAACACGTCATGGACGGCATCGTGATTTCTAAGAGTCGATGCACCACTGTTGCAACAGCATCAAAGTGCCCCGGCCGAGATTTTCCCTCAAGAACAGTTCCAAGAACTCCCGCTGAGAATTGAGATAGCTGCTGTCCTGGTGGATACATCTCCTCAACCGAAGGTGCGAACACCACATCAACGCCAGATTTGCTACAGAGATCTATATCTTCATCGAGAGTGCGTGGATACTTTTCTAAGTCACGTGGGTCAGTGAATTGAGTCGGATTAACAAAGATGGTGACAACGAGTAGACCATCTGCGCCTATCGCGCGGCGACACTCTTTCATCAATTCGACATGGCCTTCATGCAATGCCCCCATGGTGAAGACAGCGCCGCGCTTGCGTTGAGTGTCGAGATTCCGCATCTCTTGCACTGTATTGATCACAATCATGATTTCACCACGGCGCGAAGTGCGTCTGCTTGTACTTCAGAAATTCGTTTGGATTGTCGTGCAATGTCAATCGTTGCAATGGCAAGAGCAATTTACGTGTCGCGTTCAATTCCACGTGGCAGTTCTGAGAGGTGAGCCCGGACTGTCTCGACATCGCCACGACTGATGGGGCCTGTGAGAGCCGCCACTCCGCGTTGAAGTGCGTTCTCCGTTGATGCAAGAGCGAGTGGAAGTAGAAAATCACTAGGTTTTTCAATGCCAATGTCATTCAGCATTTCGGTGGACTGAGCAATCACAGTTGTTAAATGATTTGAAACATGCGCAAGGGCTGCGTGGTAACGCACTCTATCTACTTCAGAAATGATGTGTGGGTCACCACCTATTTCAATCACGAGTGCCTGTGCCACAGCTATTGCTGAATCGTCAGCAGTGACTCCGAAGGGACATGCATTAAGTCGATCTAAATCGGTAGAAGTTCCAACGAACGTCATTGCAGGATGTAATGCCATGACGTACGCACCTTGCAGAGCTGCAGGTTGCAGGACTGATATTCCATAGCGACCGCTTGTGTGTGCCACAAATTGACCTTGTCGGAAACCATAGGTGCTTGCAATTCCGGACACTAAAGATTCCAAGACGTCATCCGGTACTGCAAAAAGCACGAGGTCGCTGGAATCAATTACCGAGTTGATATCAGCGATGTCAGTGGCGGGAAAGAATTCGCGTACGCGCTGTTGGGAAGAATTCGAAATTGCGTGAATCGCAACGATGGAATGACCTGCCCGCTGCAAAGCTCTAGCGAGAGCGGTTCCAACTCGTCCAATGCCGATAACGCCAACCCGTAATCGTGATTCATTCGGTGGAGTCATGTAGTCACATTCCGTTCCAAGCCCTTGCGGGTCTCGTTCGTTGTAGTGGCTGGGGGTTGAAGCCTATTCGTGTGTAGCTGTGTCGCAGGCAAAGATTGCGGCGCAGCGAGGGCACTGGTGCTGAGCAATCTGGCGAGCGCGCCGATTGGTGCTGTTCATCAACGCTTCAACATCAGATGCGCGATAGCGACGATGGCCACTCGGTAAGACGACAGGAGTGAGGCGGCCAGTTTTGGCCCAGCGGGTGACCGTCTTTGGATCAACCTTGAATAAAACTGCGACCTCGCGAGGTCGCAGCATGCGCTCAGAGTCGGGTAGTCCAGGCACCATCCGCACCTCCTATGGGGGAACTGTGCCACCGTTTGGGCGATTTAGCACTACCCCCAGGGCCACCAATTTCTCTGATTTGGGCTCCTACGCTCAAATTTCGTGAGGAGGGTGCCATTTTGAGGGGTCTCTGACTACGATTCGCCAATCCGCTCAGGCGGGTAAATCCATCCCAGTGAAGTTGAGGGGGCTGAGCCATATGGGGCGCGGCCGGCAAAAGGCGAAGCAAGCCAAAGTTGCACGTGAACTCAAGTACGCCTCAGGCGGTACGGATCTTGAGGCGCTGCAGGCTGAATTGGCTGCGAAGCAGGATCACTCAGACGAATACGAAGATCCTTACGCGGACTTGCTTGACGATGCGGATGAAGACGACGAAGAGCAGACTCGTTAATTAGCGGATGAAAACCGCTCCACCTTTTCCACCTTTGGCAGCTGCATCGCCTTTTTCATTTTCTAGGCGCCCTCTAATCTCACCAACCACACTGGCATTGATTCCACGCGACTTCAAAAAGTGAAGTGC
>JBEGON010000079.1:0-4823 GCA_041181965.1 Actinomycetota bacterium | reverse complement strand
AAACATTTCCACTTTGTCGAACCAGTGCACACGGAAAATTCCACGGGTGTCCTTGCCTGCTGCACCAGCTTCGCGTCGGAAGCACGGTGAATAACCGGCGTAACGAAGCGGCAGTGATTTCTGATCGAGAATTTCATCCATATGCATTGCAGCAAGTGGAACTTCTGCAGTGCCCACCAAATACATGTCATCTGCTTCGAGACGATACACATTCTCTGCAGCTTGACCTAGGAAACCAGTGCCTTCCATTGCGGCTGGTCGCACCAACGCCGGTGGAATGACGGGCGTCAAACCATGCTGACGTGCAATTGTGATTGCAAGATTCACCATCGCAAGTTCAAGCAATGCACCAGGGCCGGTCAAGAAATAGAAACGTGAACCAGAAACTTTTGCACCACGTTCAATATCAATCGCACCAATGCCTTCGCCAACTTCGACGTGATCGCGCGGTGTGAAATCAAAACTACGAAGTGCACCGACAGTTTCGAGAACGACAAAATCCTCTTCTTTACCAACCGGTGCTGCAGGATCAACAATGTTGCTCAACACTTTCACTGCGTCATCAAGTGCAGCATCAGCTTCACGCACTGACAATTCGAGTGCGGTCACAGCGTCAGCAAGAGCAGACGCCTCTTTCATCAAGGCATCAAGTTCTGCTTGTGCCGAAGCATCACCACTTTTGGCTTTGCCCTGGAGTGGACCAATTTTCTTACCAAGCTCTTTTTGTGCAGCACGCTTACTCTCAAATTCAGCGACGGCAGTGCGGCGGGACGAATCTGCAGCCAAAACCACATCGACCGCAGCTGGGTCTTCGTTACGAGCTTTCTGTGACGCACGCACAGAATCTGGGTTTTGGCGGATATATTGCAGATCAATCATGAGGCAAGACTAAACGGTGAGGAGATAGGCGTTTTGGCACTGAAAGCCGCGCATGTGAGAATACGCCCGCAATTCGGGAAGGGTGCCAGAGCGGCCGAATGGAACGGTCTTGAAAACCGTCGAGGTGAAAGCCTCCGTGGGTTCAAATCCCACCTCTTCCGCAAAGATCGGGTTTCACGAGAGTGAAGCCCTTTCCACTGCCCAAGAAATTGGGCAAGGAGACGTCGCATAGTCCGGTCGAGTGCGCCTCACTGCTAATGAGGTAAGGGGTAAAACCCTTCGGAGGTTCAAATCCTCTCGTCTCCGCTCATAGGGGTAGGTTTCCCCTGACCATTGTGCGGTGGTCTCAATGACTGAAGGTGCCGCCATGAGAAAAATCATCTCTCTGCTGGTACTGAGTTTTGTCTTAATTCAATTACCGCAAGAAGTATCTGCGGCAACCCAACCTAAGGCTCCGCAGATTGTTCGGGTTGATGTGACGTCACCGACCAAAGTGACTGTCACCATCAAACTCGACACTGCTCACATAAAGTCCATCAAAAGTATTCAGTACTCAATTGATGCTGGCAGATCTTGGAAGTCGACCACAAAAACTTCAATCATTCTTACTACTAGACCAGAAACCACTTATGCATTTCAGATAGCGCAACAATCAACCTCTGGAAAACGCAGTGTTGTGAAGCGCACATTTTCTACAGGACCTGTGTTGCCTGGATTCACAGTGCAACAACTTATGTGGTCTGATGAATTCAATTCAGGAGCGACTCTTAGTGATAAGAATTGGGTTTCTCGTTATTGCGGACAATCTGCGGCGAATGGCGGCGGTACTTGCTACAACAATGAGTCCCAGTACTTCTTACCTTCAGCGATTTCTGTGCACAATGGTTCGGCAGTGATCACAACAACACGTATCAACTCTCGTCCTCCAACCGGTACGTGTTTAGGAGCGGACTGTGCATATACAAGTGGTCGCTTCGACACATTAGGAAAAGTCTCTTTCCAATACGGCTACATCGAAGCGCGCATTCAAATGCCTGCAGGTGAAGGAAACTGGCCAGCGTTTTGGATGATGGGAACCGATATTGTCACGAGTGGCTGGCCGGTATCAGGAGAAATGGATATCGCTGAACAAGGCGGTTACATACCTATTCGTAATTCCGCAGCATTGCACTACTCAACTACTGCAAGCGGATGCTGTGACAATCATCTATACGACTCAGGCGAGATTTATCACAATCAACCACTAAGCGATGACTTTCACACATATGGCATCGCGTGGACTGAAGATCAAATGACGTTGTACTTTGATCGTGTCGCATTCTGGTCGATTTCGAAGTCGCGTATTCGAAGTGAATATTGGCCGGGAAATAAGCCGTATTTCTTGATTTTCGATAATGCGATTGGTCCGCGTTCAGGTGGTTTTGGTGGTCTTTGGGGAGACTGGGCTGTTGCACGTATGACGATTGACTATGTGCGGGCTTATCGAGTGAATAAACAAGGCAGTGTTTATTTAGGCTAATTCACAATTGCTACATTGTGATACGAATTCTTAAGCCACCCAGTTCACTCTTGTCGAATCTGATTGTTCCACCGTGAGATTCAACAATGGCCACCATGATGCTCATTCCAAGTCCTGAACCTCCAGATGCACGGGAACGAGAAGCATCAAAACGTTGGAAGTAGCGCGGTCCCAATTCATACGCCTCGATAGATAGTCCTGGTCCACCGTCTTCAACCACTAACTCAATTCGTTGATCCTTTTTTGCGAGGGAAACTTTTACTGGATTTGAACTTTGTGTATGACGATTGATGTTCGCGAAAATGTTCGCAACAAGTTGGTTCAATAAGTGTTCATCACCAGACATAACAACTTTTTCTTGCACTGAAGATTCAACAGGTCGTTGTGGCTGCAACTCACGCATGTCATGAAGTGCAGCATCCACGATATGTGAGAAGTCCACCTCTGACTCTTGGTGTAGTGATTGAGCACCAAGTTCGGAAAGAAGAAGTAGATCCGCAATCAAAGATTCCATGCGTGCAATTTCTGAATTCAGTCGCGCAAATGCTTTGTCCCTTTGTTCTTGCGCAACATCTTTTTGCAAGAGTTCTACGTAGCCCCGAATTACAGTCAAAGGTGTTCGCAATTCATGGGATGAATCACCGAGAAAACTCTCCATCCTCTTGTGGCTGTCAGCCAGTGACTCAATCATTCTTGTGAGAGCTTGAGTCAATTCGACAACTTCAGCGCTTCCTTTAGATTTCGATAATGAAACCTCTTTGCTTCCTTCAGCTATCAGATTCGCCTGCTTGATAAGACGATTCATGGCTCGCACATCGCGGCGAATTAACCACCACACAACGAGAGCGCCAAGACTTGATGCGAACAAACTTAAGGCTAGAAACCTTCTGGTGTTTTGAGACTTGTTTTCAATAACAGAAGCAAGTGTTGTTGCCGCCACAATATATTCTGAGTCTGAATAAGCGAGTGAGCGCATCAGATACGTTTCAGAACCTGTCACTTCAACCGGCTCCGAAAGCGAACGTTTTAGCTGTGCTTCTGTTGGGAGTTGTGTAAATCGAACGGTCGAATCATTGACGAGTGTGACATCTCCATTGAAGGTAAAGAAGGCCACGGATATCCCGGCCAAACTTTGTTCAGCAGCAACAGAGACTGCTTGCAATTTATCAACCTTAGGCAATAACCCTGCAGCAGTGACAGAAGAAATCTGAGCATCAAGGCGAGAGATCTCCGAATCTTCTGCCGCATTAAGTGCAGTGAATGAAATACCGAGTGATGTGCACAGGATTACAGCTGTGGCAGCAATCGACAATCGGTTGGCGAGTTTCATTTATCAACAATCAATTGCAGTCCAACACCGCGAACTGTGGTGAGGTTGGAAAAACCGACAGCTTCAAGTTTCTTTCTGAGATAAGAAATGTAGGTGTCAACGACTGCAGTGTTTGTCGAGAATCCCATTCCCCACACATGATCAAGCAAAGTTACCTTTGAAATAACTCTGTTTGGCCGCTCAAGGAAATACTGCAGCAGATTGAACTCGGTAGGTGAAAGTTCGATTTCTTTACCATCAAAAGTTATTTTGTGGCGGCCAAGATCGATTTCAAATTTTCCGACACTTTTCACTTCTTCTTCAATCACACCTTCAACACCGGTTCTGCGGAGAATCGCACGAATTCGCAAAATGAGTTCTTCAAGGCTAAAAGGTTTGGTGAGATAGTCATCTGCGCCAGCGCGAAGTCCGTGAGTGATGTCGCTTTTATCTGCTCTGGCGGTGAGCAGAATGACTGGCGTAGTTATTCCCTGCTGGCGCATTTGTTCAAGCACTTCAAACCCGTTGAGTTTTGGCAAGTTAATGTCAAGGATCACTAAGTCTGATGAATGCCGCCTCAACCAAGTTACGGCTTCCAGTCCGTCGCTAACCGAGTCACTTTCATAACCCGCAACTTTCACTGCATCTGAAAGTAAATCGCGCAGACCATCTTCATCATCAACGACCAATATATGTGCCATGGTCATAACCTTGCTCACAAATAGTCATTCTCCAACCTTAAAGGCGTATTCGCACAGGATTCACAGTAAATGTGCCCGTGGTTCTCAGAATTTCCTAAGATTCGGAGTTGAAGATTCGGTTACCAAGATCCAGGTAATGAATTGAGGTTTCAATGAAGAAAGTATCTAAGGCAGCAGCACTTGCTATCGCATCTGTGCTGATGTTCGGTGGAGTTGCATCTCCAGCTTCTGCAGTGACAACCGGTGACTCTTCAAGCACCGCCGTTGCTCATTACAAGAAGACAAAGAAGCAGTTCTCCAATTCAATGAAGAAATACAAGGCCACCAAGTTCAAATCAAATGCCGCTTACAAGGCTGCTTTGAAGGCTTGGAAGGTCGCCAATGCTGATCGTCTTGCTGCACGCAAGGCTGTTGG
>JBEGON010000078.1:0-3760 GCA_041181965.1 Actinomycetota bacterium | reverse complement strand
GGCGACGATCAAACGCAACCTTCATCTCATCAACGGCAGTGAGATCACCGTTCAATGCTGCAATCGCTGCGCGCTGTGCAACGTTGTTGACGTTTGAAGAAAGATGCGACTGCAAATTCGTTGCTGCCTTGATGACATCCTTCGGACCAATCATCCAGCCCACACGCCATCCGGTCATTGCATACGTCTTTGCAACACCATTCAAGATGATGCAACGATCTGAAAGTTCTGGACCAACTACTGGCATCGAAGGTGCAGTTGCGCCGTCGTACAACAAGTGTTCGTAGATCTCATCGCAGATGACCCACATGCCGTTCTTGCTTGCCCATTCACCAATTGCTTTGACTTGCTCTGGTGAATAGACAGAACCGGTTGGGTTTGATGGACTGCAGAACAACAAGACTTTTGATTTCGGAGTGCGTGCTGCTTCAAGTTGTTCGACAGTGACCAAGTAGTTCTGGGTTTCATCGGCGACAACTTCGACGGGCACACCACCAGCGAGTGCAATGGCTTCTGGATACGTCGTCCAATATGGAGCCGGCAACAACACTTCGTCGCCGGGATCAACAATTGTCGCGAACGCTTGGTACACGGCTTGCTTGCCACCATTCGTGACGAGCACTTGTGATGCGTCGATCTCATAACCGCTGTCACGCTTTGTCTTGGCGACAATCGCGTCCTTCATCTCCGGAAGACCAGCAGCCGGGGTGTAGCGATGATTGGCCACAACCTTGGCCGCAGCCGCAGCTACCTCGACGATGTAGTCGGGGGTCGGGAAGTCAGGTTCGCCAGCGCCAAAGCCGATAACTGGTCGGCCAGCCGCCTTGAGGGCCTTTGCCTTGGCGTCAACCGCGAGGGTTGCAGACTCCGCAATGGCGCCGATGCGCTTCGAGATACGTGGAAAAGTCGATGTCATGGGCGCATTCTCGCCTAACCGAGCGTGAGCGTGACCCCCGCCCGAGGGTGAGCCCAGCCATTTTCGCGAATTGGAAGTCCCGCCACTCCGCCTTTACACTCCGCCGGTCGGTAGCCCTGCTGCCGTGCGCAAGCGTGCCCTCGTGCAGGCCTTCGCTCGGTGATAAGGCGCCCGAAGGGCAGTAGCTCAACTGGCAGAGTAGCGGTCTCCAAAACCGCGGGTTGGGGGTTCAAGTCCCTCCTGCCCTGCAAGAAGTATCGAACACACGTAGAAAGTACAACGATGACTGAGAAGAAAGAGCGAGTATCAATCGCTCAGTTTGTGCGCGAAAGTGTTTCGGAGCTTCGTCGAGTTGTTTGGCCAACTCGCAAGCAGGTCGTTACGTACACCATCGTCGTGGTCGTGTTCGTGATTTTCATGTCGTTGCTGGTGAGCGCAGTCGATCTTTTGGTCGGTCGCGGCGTCCTTGTCATCTTCGGCAAATAGTAAGAACTTCCCCATAGGAGCATTAAGTGTCTGAGACTCCAGAACTGGTTAGCGAAGAAATCGCTGACATCGCTGTTGATGCAGCGCAGTCTGACTCAACTGAAACAGTTGAAGAGATTGTTGCTGAACCCGCAGCGGAAGTTGCTGACGTTGTAGCTGACGCATCGAACGAAGATGCTGATGCATCTACTGACGTTGCTGAAGAAGAAGCCGAAGATGATCCTGTGGCTGAATTCCGTCGCGCCCTTGAGTCAAAGTTTGGTGACTGGTACGTCATCCATTCATATGCAGGTTACGAGAACAAGGTGAAGACAAATCTCGAAAACCGTACCAAGACTCTCAACATGGAAGATTACATTTTCGAAGTTGCGGTGCCGATTGAAGAAGTTACCGAAATCAAGGCTGGCGTAAAGAAGCTTGTTTCTCGCAACAAGTTCCCAGGCTACGTTTTGGTTCGCATGGATCTTTCAATCGTTGATGCATGGGGTTGTGTTCGCCACACTCCAGGTGTCACTGGTTTCGTTGGTCACGGACATCACCCAAGTGCTTTGTCGATTGACGAAGTTGTCAGCATTTTGGCTCCAAAGCCAGAGAAGAAAGCTGGCGCAGCTGCGACTCCAGGCCAACCAGCTCCGAAGATTGAAGTTCTCGATTTCGCAGTTGGCGATTCCGTCACTGTTATCGATGGACCATTTGCTTCACTCCAAGCAACCGTTTCTGAAATCAACATCGAAGGCCAGAAGGTCATCGGCCTTGTTGAAATCTTCGGTCGCGAAACTCCAGTTGAGTTGTCGTTCACTCAGGTACAACGCAACGGTTAATCCAAGTTCTCAGTCAGAACTCTGATTGAGTAAAAAAAGAAAGTAAGGACCCGAAACCATGGCCCCCAAGAAGAAAGTCACTGGTCTGATCAAACTTCAGATCCAGGCTGGCCAGGCCAACCCTGCACCACCAGTTGGTCCAGCGCTCGGTCAGCACGGCGTAAACATCATGGAATTCTGCAAGGCTTACAACGCAGCGACTGAAGATCAGCGCGGCAATGTGATTCCTGTTGAAATCACTGTTTACGAAGATCGCTCTTTCGATTTCAAGTTGAAGACGCCACCGGCATCTCGTTTGATCTTGAAGGCAGCAGGCATTGAAAAAGGTTCATCAACTCCACAATCAGTCAAGGTCGCTTCATTGACCAAAGACCAGGTTCGTGCAATTGCTGAAACCAAGATGCCAGACCTCAACGCCAACGATATTGATGCAGCAATGCTCATCATCGCTGGTACCGCACGTCAGATGGGTATCACCGTCAAGGACTAGAGACAAATGTCTCGCATCACTTCGGTGATGTAGTGGGAGGACTACTGCAGTCCGCACCACGAACTGCATTAAGGAGCAGAAATGAAACGCAGTAAGGCATGGCGTAAAGCCGCCGAACTCTTCGATCGCGATGAGTTCTACGCACCGCTACAAGCAATGCGTCTTGTAAAGCAGAGTGCAAACACCAAGTTCGATGGCACTGTTGATGTTGCTTTCGTTCTCAGTGTTGATCCACGTAAAGCTGACCAAATGGTGCGAAGCACCGTCAGCCTTCCTCACGGCACAGGCAAGACCGCTCGGGTCCTGGTCTTTGCTGGTGGTGAGCAGGCTGAAGCAGCACGCGCAGCAGGTGCCGATCACGTCGGTGCTGATGACTTGCTCGAAAAAGTTGCTGGCGGTTGGACTGATTTCGATTCAGTCGTTGCAACTCCAGACATGATGGGCAAGGTCGGTCGTCTCGGAAAGGTTTTGGGACCTCGTGGTCTCATGCCAAACCCAAAGACCGGCACAGTCACCACCGATGTTGCGAAAGCAGTTACCGACATCAAGGGCGGCAAGATCGAATTTCGTATCGATAAGCACGCTAACTTGCATGTCATCATCGGTAAGGCATCGTTCAGCGATGTTCAGTTGACCGAAAACTATGCAGCAGTGCTCGATGAAGTTCTTCGTGTGAAGCCTTCATCATCAAAGGGTCGCTACATCAAGAAGATTGCAGTGTCCTCAACCATGGGACCTGGCGTCTTGATCGACAGCAACCTCACCAAGAACCTGACGGACGAAAACGCCGCCAGCTAAGAAGACTTGAGATGCGGGTGGGGGTAAAACCCCGCCCGCTCCTCAAAGAAGACTGACGATTTGGTCGGACCGCGACTCGTCGTTTAGCCTTCACCCACCGAAGACCGCCGGATTGATTCGAAAGAATCATGAAAGTTCTGTTCAGCAGACATCCAGCGCAGGACAAGTTCGAAACTCATTGCGAGTTCCCTACGCGCCTGCGTGGGGATTTTTTGTTGGACAGAAATCCGGTTCTACCCCCGGAAGGAC
>JBEGON010000077.1:0-4340 GCA_041181965.1 Actinomycetota bacterium | reverse complement strand
CAACTGAACTTCGTGTAGAGGAAATCCGCAAAGCTGCCCCAAAGCCAGTTGTGCCAATCACTCAGGAAACAGTCACTCCTACTCCTGTGACATCACATATCGCTCCGGAACCTGAGATTGTTGCTGCAGCAGAAGCCTTCAGTAATGAAACCGCACGTGAAGCGGCACAGGTTTTTGAAGAAGTTGGCGAAACCGCAGGAGAAGCCGCGGCCGCTTTTGATCGTTCATTGACTGATCGTTTGGTTGATGTTGCTGGTCCAGCACTTGCGACTGTAATCAGCAAAGTTGGTCCAGTAGTAGCAAATGCCGCAGTCTCTCTTGCTCCCGTTGTAGCTAAAGCCGAAGCAGCTGCAAAACCGGTGCTCACGAAAGCCGAAGAACTTTTGCAGCCAGTTATTAAGCAAGCAGAACCATGGGTCAACAAGGCCAGCGATAAGTTCAGCGAAGTTGCCGATGTTGTTGCCGATAAAGCAGATGATGCTGCTGCGGTATTCGACACTGCAACTGATCGTGTGAAAGACACTGCTGCAGGTTTGGTGGGTGTCGCAAAACCTGTCGCTGAAGAAGTCATGGCAAAGGTCAAAAGCACTGTCAATGAACTGGTAAACCGCAAGTAAGGCTGGTTTTTGTGGGAATCATTTCCTTTCTGCTTTTTGCAACAACACTTTTTGCAGTGATTGCTGCCGCGGTCGGATTCTTTGATGCTGCCCGCCGTCCAGCCGCTGCATTCGAATTCATTGGTCGCGGCCCTAAAGCTGTTTGGATGGCAGGGCTTGCGCTCGCGAGCTTTATCATGTTTTGGAAGGGACTATTCGGAATCTTCGGCGTGATCTCTGTTGTTGGCACCGTCGTCTACCACGTCGATCAAAAACCAAAACTTGCCGAAGTCATGCGCCCTAAGTACTAATGTCTCGCAAACCGATTGGCACCATCACTCGCGGCACTACCGCACCTAACCGCTTACGTCGCATTGATCGATGGCTCATTAATTCTGAATGTAACCGCTTGCGGGCAGAACTTAATCCGATAGTTGTAGATCTGGGGTATGGAGCAACGCCAGTCACCGCTTGGGAACTTCGCCAGCGCTTGGCGCAACATGTTCGAAAAGATATTCGCGTTGTGGGAATCGAAATCGATCCTGAACGCGTCGCGCAGGCGCAATCGCTCGCAGACGAAACTTTGAGTTTTATCCGCGGTGGATTTGAAATTCCTGTAGGAAAGAAAGTTTCAGCAATCCGCGCATTAAATGTGCTCCGGCAATATTCTGAATCTGAAGTTATTCCGGCGTGGCAAGAAATGTCTCAACACATCGTCGACAACGGCCTGCTTATTGATGGAACATGCGACGAAATTGGTCGTCGTGCAGTGTGGGTTGGATTGCGGCAGCGAAACGGCGAACTGATTCCGGAAACATTGACATTTTCAAGTCATTTGGCTTCACTCGAAAAGCCGAGCGATCTCGCGCCGCGTCTTCCCAAGATTTTGATTCATCACAACGTGGCTGGCAGCAAAATCCACGATGTATTTGAACAACTAGATGATGCATGGCATCGGACTGCAAGCGCCGCAACTTTTGGACATCGTCAGCATTGGCTCGCAACACTTGAGTATGCAACAACCCACGGCCTCGTCACCCTTGATTCACCTTCGCGTTGGCGACTTGGTGAAGTGACGTTGCCGTGGGCTGTTGTTGCTTAAGCCTTGCCCTGATTGGCGACCGCAGCTGCAGCTTCGGCTGCGGCTTGTGGGTCGAGGTATTCGCCGCCTTTGACGAGTGGCGTCAGATTTGCATCGAGTTTGTAAACAAGTGGAATGCCTGTTGGGATATTCAGCGCAGCGATATCTGCATCTGAAATTCCGTCGAGATGTTTTACAAGTGCGCGCAGTGAATTGCCATGTGCAGTCACCAAGACAGTTTTGCCTGCCTTCAGATCAGGAACAATTGCAGATTCCCAGTAAGGAAGCATGCGAGCGACGACATCCTTGAGGCATTCAGTCGCAGGAAGTTCTTTTCCAGCGATGTCTGCGTAGCGTGGATCGTGCGTTTGTGCGAATTCGTCATCGGCATCAATCGGTGGTGGTGGCACATCGTAAGAACGACGCCACAGTTGGAATTGTTCTTCGCCGTAGGCATCGAGAGTCTGCTTCTTGTTTTTGCCCTGCAATGCACCGTAGTGACGTTCATTCAAACGCCATGAACGTTGAACCGGAATCCAATGGCGATCGCAATTGTCGAGTGCAATCTGTGCTGTGCGAATTGCGCGACGCAACAACGATGTGTGCAACACATCAGGGAGGATGCCTGCATGCTGCATGAGTTCTCCGCCGCGAGCAGCTTCTGCCTCGCCTTTTTCGGAAAGGTTGACATCAACCCAGCCGGTAAAAAGATTGAGTGCGTTCCACTGGCTTTCACCATGACGCAAGAGGATGAGGGTGTACGTGTTTTCGCTCATGCACTAATCCTGCCTTATTGCGATGAGGCAATGGAACGCAGTGGCTTAACGCTGAGCATGGAGTGGATGTTGCGAGACTTCCGAGTCGCTCATGGCGGCGCTGTACACACCGATCAATGAATCTGCGGTAGCTGTCCACGAGAACTTCGATGCGTGCTGCACGGCGTAGTCAGATAGAGCCTGCAAACGCTGCGGATTGTCCATCAAGTTCTCAATTACTCGCGCCCAGTGCTGTGGATCATGCGAACCAACCAAAACTCCGGACTGACCATCTTTGACTGCCGTGACCAGTCCACCAACCGCGGCGGCGACTACTGGAGTTCCGCATGCTTGCGCTTCGATGGCGACCAAACCGAATGATTCGGAATGTGATGGCACCGCCACAAGATCAGCAGCGCAGTAGAGCACCGAAAGTTCTTCAGCGGGTAGTGGCGAAATGAAATGAGTCACATCTTCAATCCCGCGTTGATGTGCGAGAGAAATCAATGCATTAGGTTTTTCAAGACCAGTTCCACTTGGACCGCCGCAAATAACAACCTTGATTCGCTCACGCAATTCAGGGCGAAGTGCGATGTAATCGGCAGCCGCATTGATTAAAACATCAGGAGCTTTCAACGGTTGAATGCGACCGACAAAAAGCAAAATGATGTCGTCATGTTTAAACCCGAATTGAGCACGTGCATTTGTTTTGTCACGTGGAGTGAAAACATTCAAGTTCACACCAGGGTGAACAACGCTAACTCGTGATGGGTCTGCGTCATAGTGTTCGATGAGTTCCGCAGCCTCGCGATGTGTGTTGGCGATGAGGCGACTCGCTGCCTGCACAACTTGTTCTTCACCAATGACACGAATTTGTGGTTCAGGTGCGTCGCCCGCTGCTAGCGCCAAGTTTTTTACCTTTGCCATGGTGTGCATCGAATGCACAAGCGGCACTTGCCAGCGTTCGCTTGTCAGCCAACCAACCTGACCAGATAGCCAGTAGTGCGAGTGAATCACATCAAAAGTGCGCTCAGGAAGTGTTGCTTCAATGCGCATCACGCCAGCCGTCACTGCGCACAGCTGACCTGGCAATTCTTCTTTCTTCAAGCCGCCGTAAGGGCCCGCTGGAATGTGATGAACATTGACGCCGGGTTGCACCTCAATGCTGGGGGGAAGATCCGGCGACGTTGCGCGGGTGAAAATATCCACTGCAACGTTTCGATCGGCTAAACGTTTCGCAGTTTCGATGATGTACACGTTCATCCCACCGGCATCTCCGACGCCTGGGGCATCAAGTGGAGATGTGTGAACGCTCAACACTGCGATTCGCTTTGGAAGCGTCGCATGTGCGGGCGTGATGAAAGTCATGGGGGAAGTCTGCCGAATTTCTTCTTAGTCCGCAGCCGCGTTCAAATCGCTGACACCGTAGGTCTCGCCAGTGACGATGAATGCGATTCGTCGCGCAATGGTGACTCCGTGGTCGGCAAATCGTTCGTAATAGCGCGAGAGAAGAGTCACATCAATCGCCGCTTCGACACCGTGTGTCCAGTCTTCTGAAAGAACAATCGTGAATAGTTCTCGGTGAATGGCATCCATTTGCGCATCCTGCGCTGTCATCTCTGCAGCACGTCGCAAGTCTTGGGTCTCAATGACTTTGGCAGTGTCAGACACAATGGAATTAGCGATCTCGCCCATGTGTTTGAACGTGCTTTGCAATTCGTCAGGAATTGAGACAAAAGGAAATCGAAGTCGCGCCTGTTTTGCTACGTGTGCGGCAAGGTCGCCCATACGTTCAAGAGTCGTGGACATGCGAATCGCTGCAACAGTGAATCGAACTTCTGATTCAGAAAGTTTTCCGGTAGAAAGCTCGTTGAGGCACACCTCTTCAACATTGGCGTTGATGGCATT
>JBEGON010000076.1:0-3944 GCA_041181965.1 Actinomycetota bacterium | reverse complement strand
GCGGCGAAGAAGACACAGTCACCAGGTTTTGCTCCAGTTGCAGCAGCGAGGCCATTACGTTCTGCATCGCTCAAGTTTTTCGCAACCGGTCCACCAAGTTCGCCATCTTCAGCAAATGTGACGTAGGCCAATCCGCGCGCTCCGCGTTGTTTCGCCCATTCTTGCCAAGCATCGAAAGTTCGACGTGGCTGGTCTGCACCTCCAGGCATTACGACAGCGCCAACGTGTTCGGCCTGAAACACACGAAACTCTGTCTGCTTGAAGAAATCAGTGAGATCAACCAGTTCCAAACCGAAACGAAGATCTGGTTTATCAGAACCGTAAAGACGCATGGCCTCCATGTAGGTCATGCGTGGAACTTCACCAATCTTGTAACCGATGGTGCCTTCCCAAAGGCTGCGAATGATTGCTTCACCAACTTCAAGAATGTCATCTTGTTCCACAAACGACATCTCAATGTCGAGCTGAGTGAATTCAGGTTGACGGTCGGCACGAAAGTCTTCATCTCGATAGCAACGCGCAATCTGGAAATACCGTTCCATACCAGCCACCATCAACAACTGCTTGAACAACTGCGGTGACTGTGGCAGCGCGTACCAGCTACCTGGCTTCAATCGCACTGGCACCAAAAAGTCACGAGCGCCTTCTGGCGTCGAACGCGTCAAAGTTGGAGTTTCAATTTCAACAAAGTTGCGCGCAAGAAGCACATCACGTGCAAGCTGATTAACCTTACTTCGCATCCGCAGTGCTGCTGCCGGAGCAGAACGACGCAAATCAAGGTACCGCCACTTAAGGCGAGTTTCATCTCCAACTTCAATGTGGTCATCAATCGGGAACGGCAATGGAGCTGACTCGCTCAAGATTTCTACTTCGTCCGCAAGAATTTCAATCTCGCCTGTCGGAAGTTCTGGATTCTCATTTCCGACCGGACGCTTGGATACGAAACCAGTAACTTTCACGCAGTATTCAAGGCGAAGGCGATGTGCAGTTTCTTCGTCACGAACAACAACTTGGACTACACCGCTTGCATCGCGCAGGTCAATGAAGGCAACACCGCCGTGATCACGACGACGCGCAACCCATCCAGCCAGCGTGACTGTCTGAGATTCATGCGATGCGCGCAAAACGCCAGCCTCATGTGTACGTAACACAACTACTCCTTGATTAGTTTCGAAACACTTGCAACAATTTCTGCAAGTGAAGATTGAATTTGTTCACCATCTGACAAACGCTTAAGCGACACTTGTCCCGAATCCAGTTCGCCATCGCCAATAACAACGACAAACTGCGCACCAGACTTATCTGCAGCTTTCATAGCGCCTTTGAGTGCACGGTCACCAAATGCGATGTCAGCGGAAATTCCTGCGGCACGCAGATGAGCAGAAAGTTCGACGACCACATTCTTTGCCTTTTCCCCTAATGAAATGAGAAACAGGTTCACTCGGAACTCGGGCGCGACATTCAGGCCCTCAGCTTGGCAGGCAAGCATTGTTCGATCTGTTCCAAGACCAAAACCAATGCCACTGAGTTCTTGACCGCCGAGCTGCGCCATGAGACCGTCGTATCGACCACCACCACCGATTCCCGATTGGGCGCCAAGTAGCGGGTGATCAAATTCAAAAGTTGTGCGCGTGTAGTAATCAAGTCCACGCACCAATCGTGGCGCTTCTTCCCACTTCACACCGTGGGCTTTGAGAAATTCACGCACCTGGTCGTAATGCAAAGCGCAGGCATCGCAAAGATGATGGACCTGTAACGGGGCATCCGCGAGTTGCTTTTGCACGTCCGCTCGTTTGTCATCAAGCACGCGCAAAGGATTTATTTCTACTCGGGCGCGAGTTGCTTCGTCCAACTCACATCCCGCCAAATAAGTCTTCAGCTTTTCACGGTAAGGCGGACGACATTGTTGGCAACCAAGACTGGTCAACTTCAGGGTGTACTGCTGAAGACCTAGAGACTTGAATCCTTCATCCGCAAGTGCAATCACTTCAGCATCGAGAGCGGGATCTTCAGAACCGATCGCTTCAATACCTACTTGCTGAAGTTGGCGGTATCGACCAGCTTGAGGTCGTTCAGCCCGGAAGAAGGGTCCCGCGTACCACAGCTTTACTGGCAACTGCCCGCGGTCCAAGTTGTGTTCGATGACTGCACGCATGACGCCTGCTGTGCCTTCTGGGCGCAATGAAATTGATCTTTCGCCGCGATCAGTAAACGTAAACATTTCCTTGGACACAACATCCGTTGATTCACCGACGCCTCGTACAAAAAGTGCAGTGTCTTCGTAAACAGGAAGTTCGATGTACCCGTAGCCCGCGAGTTGAGCTGGACGCGAAAGCGCATTGCGAACGGCCAAAAACTCAGCGGAGATTGGCGGAACATAATCCGGTACGCCCTTGGGGGCCTTGATGATGTCAGTCACGTTATCGACCAATTCCTACTGGTGCCACTAAATCTAGATTCTGAAGATAGGGATTGCTGCGCCTTTCGTCAGCAAACACCGTTGATGGACCATGCCCACAATGCACAAGCGTTTCATCATCTGTGTGTGCCAACATCGCTTCCAGAGAACTTCGCATTGCAAATGGATCTCCAGATGGCAGATCCGTTCGACCGATTGCGTTCTTGAAGAGCACATCGCCACTAAACATCACGGGCTGTTCAGCTGCGAGTGTGTACGTCAGTGAGCCAGCAGTATGTCCAGGTCGGTGGTGCACAGTGATATCTAATCCAGCAATGTTCACATTCTCACCATGCTTCAGATGCCGCACGTCTGATGGTTCGGCGAAAGTCGCACCCATTTGCTCAATGATCATTCGCCCCTGGGGGCCAACAGCGCGGATGGGGTCGGCGAGCAGTTCACGATCATCGCTGTGAACGTACGCGGGAATGCCATAGCCATCAGCGACTGGAAAGACCGACCACATGTGGTCGATGTGTCCATGCGTGACCAAAACAGCAACCGGTTTGAGGTTTTCGTCGCTTAGCAGTTGCTGGAGAGGTTCCATTGCATCCATGCCAGGGTCAATCACGATGCACTCATTACCGTGACCGGTCGAGGCGACCCAGCAGTTAGTCTGCCAAGCCCCTGCCGCAAAGCCAGCGATGTGCATAGCAGAACCCTTCAGATAGACGGTCTGAACAGGACAAAAGGATGGGCAGATACTAGCCGTTGCCATGGGAAACGGCCCTTGTGACTGCCCGTAGAATCCCGCCCCTATGCCGCTGGTACTCACCAGCATCCACGAGCCCACTTGGGAGCCAAGATGTCATCGTCTAACCGCCGTGAACGCGAACTTGCCCGCGCAAAGCGCGACCGCCAGCTCGCTCGAGCAACCGCTCAGCAAACAAAAAGTCGCTATACCTGGGCAATCGCCGCAGCTAGCGCATTTGTTTTGTTGATCGGATTCCTCCTCTTCAAAGATTCAATTCTCGGCGAAAAGGACGATCCGACTGCAACCGCCATTCCAACTCGGTCAGGCTTGCGCTGCTCGGAGCCCGGCGCTCTCCAAGAAACTCCTCAAAAATGGGACAAGCAACCATTTACACAAGTCAAGAATGCGTACGCGTCAGGTAATCCAACCTGGACCGTGACCACCAACTGTGGTCGAATTCAAGTAGAACTATTCGGTGACAAGGCTCCAATTACGGTTCAGAACATCGAATTTCTCACCAACAAGTCTTACTTCAATTCCACTCCTTGCCATCGTTTGACCACTGCAGGTCTCTATGTCTTGCAGTGTGGCGATCCAACGGGTCTCGGAACCGGCGGCCCTGGGTACACCATTGCTGATGAAAACTTCCCTCAAGCCGGAGCCAACAACTATCCCGCCGGAACCTTGGCGATGGCCAACACAGGTCAACCAAACAGTGGTGGATCGCAGTTCTTCATTGTGTACAAGGACACCGAGTTGTCTCCGGCGTACACGATTTTCGGCAAAGTAACC
>JBEGON010000075.1:0-4980 GCA_041181965.1 Actinomycetota bacterium | reverse complement strand
CGAGAAGGTGTAAAAGTGCGACCAGCCTTCAAAATTCACGAGAGCAAAGGGCAGATTGAAAACCAGCCAGATTCCGATGCTGACATAGGCAGTTCGAATGAAGTCACGGATTCGTTGATTCTTAAACGAATCAATCGCGAATACAACCAAAAGTAGCGCCGGAAACAGCTTGGCAGAAATTCCTAGACCGACCGCCATTCCTGCCAATTCGTATCTGCCTTGTTGCCATGCCCACAGTGCAACCAACATTGCAAGCACGGCTGCCGAATCCCAATTGATTCCGAGAGTAAAGAAAACTGCCGGGGAGAGTGCGAGCCACCATGTGGCACTGGGATTCGTTGACTTGATGCGGCGAGTTACCAGTACCGCCGCCAGCATGAATGCTGCGCTGCTTAGCCACGTGAGAAATACAAATAGTGTGAGTCCATTGCTACTGCCCTGCAAAGCGTGAGTCAACGCTGATGTAATCCACATGATGATTCCCGTCATCACGGGATACTCGATATATCCGTCTCCGCCTTGCTCGATGTACGGAATGATTCCATCAATGAGCCCGCGCCAGTAATACAAAGCACCAATATCGCTGTAACAAAGCCGAATCAGGTTGGCTTGCGAGACTGACCAACCATCAGCAGCACATGGAAGTTTGGCTAAATAACCGAGCAGAATCGTTGCGAGTGCGACAAAAACCAAACCGTATTTAGTCTTCGACATACTGAGACTGTCTGTCATTGAGAAATTGTGCGATGGTCTTGCGCACCGGATCGACACCTTGTAGACGAATCATGTTGATAGTTTGCAACATCAAGAACGCAAGTGCTGCGAGCAAGAGTGCAATCATGAGCGCATACGCCTCGTCCGGCGCACCCTTGCCATCATTCAACGTGCCTTCGAAGTGCAGCCACACCATCATCACGTATGCAATCAAAATCGCGGAATAGGAAATTATGTGGCGGCGACCCATAAACACGAGAGGAATCAACCATGCGAGACGGGTCAAGTCTTGCGGGGAGATTGCTGGGCTGGTGAGTAATTGGATCACAACAAACAAAAGAAGTAGTGCTTCTGCACGGAACTCGAAAGGTTGATGGAAAGCCCAGCGCGCCACCACTGCAATCCCAATTACGCCGGCTACAGCCAATACGTTTGCTAAAGATGGCGCATCGTCTGTTAGAAGTTCTACCAACATCAAGAGGCTGCCATCGCCGATCTGAGAACTCCAGCGAAAGACATCTCCACCCGCGATGATGACTGGTAATTGACCCAACACTGCAATCGACAGAGCTACGCCCACGTGTGTCAAAACTTCACGACGTCGGTCGTAGCGAAGTCCTTCCACTGCGATGGCGACAAGAAGTACCCACACCCAGCCACCACACAAAAGGGCTGCTCCCGCTGCAAGTGCCGACGGGATCACTCGTGCGCGACTCCATAGAGCGAGCGACAAACCTGCCAGCGAGACCGCAAAGAGATCCACTGAAACAAACATGACAAATGGCCACAACGGCATTGACATGACAACTGCTGCGTCGAGCGGTTGCCAAAATCTTTGCAGCATCGTCGCCTTTGCCAAAACTAGAAGTGCGACTACGACAAACAACTGCGTGATGACAACAAGTGTGATGAAGTTGGTTGACAACTTCGCGATCAACCACAACAACATCGCCGGTAATGGGGCCACGTCAAGTTGGTGTGGACCTCCGAAAGGAAAATCACCCGTCGCAAGTGGTGGATTGGCAAAGAAAGCAGCGACATCGGAATAGCACATTGATGTGAATCGGTCACCGACATACCCGCTGTTGCGACAAGGCCAATGCAAAACAAAAGCAAAGGTCGAGACTAGAGAAGCAGTCAGCACTGTCGCTTGGGCAGCAACCCGGTTCATGACTAGCTCGCTGTCGGAGTTGGAGTCGCGGTTGTTGTCTCTGTTGGAGTTGTTGATGGATTTGGTGTCGCGGACTCCGTGACAGTGGGACTTGCTGTTGGTGCTGGGAATTTAGTCACAGGAACACCTTTCAGCGCATCTCGCATGAATTGACCCCAAATTTTCGTCGGGAATGATCCGCCTGTCACTGAACCAACACCGCCCACGCCATACATGGGTACGGGGATGCCCTTTGAATTCTGTTTCATCATCATGACAGCAGTTGCCATCTCGGGTGAATACCCCACGAACCAAGCCGACTTACTTTCGTCCGTCGTACCTGTTTTTCCTGCAACTGGCCGGCCCGCAATTTTCGCGTTAATGCCAGTGCCATGCAACACAACTTGTTCAAGTGCGAATGTCACCTGATCTGTAACTTCAGGAACGATAGCCGCTTGCGTCTGAACTCGTGATTCATAAATCGATGTACCAGTTGATGACTTCACTGATTTCAAAAGATATGGCTCAGCGTGCACCCCTCGCGATGCGAGGGTTGCATAAGCCTCGGCCATATCGATGACGTGCGGCGAAGGGGAACCAAGTACAAACGTGAGATTGCGATCCAAGCCTGGCGTATCTTCAGGAAGACCCATGCGGTACGCCATGTTCATCACGCTGTCGATTCCAAGATCATCTGCAAGCTGCACGTATGCAGTATTAACTGAATGTTCAGTTGCTTGAAGCAGTGTGACATCTCCGAAGGTCTCGCCTGAGTAATTATTTACTTTATAGCCAGAAATAACCGTTCCGCTCTTGCCCGGTAGCAAGTAGTCGAGAGGTGTTCCGGTTTCCATCGCAGCAGCAAGTGCAAAGACTTTGAACGTCGAACCCGCTTGCGCAACTGCCTGCGTCACATTGTTCAACGGTTCAGTGACGTAATCCGGTCCACCGTACATTGCCATGATGGCGCCATCGCCTGGTTTGACCGCAACCAAACCGATGCGCACACCTTCTGTTTTTGACTTCGGCCCCTTATCTCGCACAGCCTTTTCAGCAGCTATTTGTGCCTGACGATTAATTGTTGTGACAACCTGCAAACCTGCGACACCGAGTGATGCTTCGTCGTAACCGAGTTCGATGAGATCCTTCTTGACTTCTTGCAAGATGTACCCGCGTGGACCTGCCAAGCGGTTCGTCGAACCTTTTTCGAGATAAGAAGGAAACTCTGCGCGCTTTCGAGCCTTCGCACTAATCCATCCCGCGTCTGCCATCTGATCCATCACGTATGTCCAACGTTGCTTGAGCCGATCAAGACGTTTCTCCGGTGCAAAACCTTCCGGTGATTTCAACAAAGACGCGAGCATTGCAGCTTCGGATGCTGTCAGCTCTTGAACACTCTTCCCAAAATACGCACGTGCTGCTGATTGAATGCCGTAGGCACCGCGACCGAAATAACACGTGTTGAGATAGTTGGCAAAAATCTCATCTTTACTTGAAGAAGTTTCAAGTTTGATTGACAAAATCAATTCTTTGATTTTGCGTTTGAACGTTTGTTCAGTCGTCAAAAATGCAGTCTTCACGTACTGCTGTGTGATTGTCGAACCACCTTGTGAGCTACCAGTTGTGATGTTGTTCCAAAACGCACGTGCGATGCCACTAATGCTAAATCCAGAGTGGTCGTAAAAATTTCGATCTTCGGCTGCCAACACAGTTTGTTGGACTACGAGTGGAATCTCCTGCAGCGGAACAATCTCACGGTTGTAATCGCCAATGCGGCCAATTTCAGTTTTTCCATCGTCGTAATACACAATCGTCGTGTTGGATTGTGAGATTTCATTAGGTGCTGGAATTGGCGTGATGTTGACCAAGTAAGCCAGCACGATGCCACCGAGCAAACCGCCGCCTACGATGACGGGAACAGCGAACTTCCACGACGGCAACCAACGCCACACTCCACGCTTATCGCGACGTGGGTAATTCAGACCTAAGAAAGACATGCATAACTCCTAGGCGGGAGGGTATTGCGACAAAGGTGAAAGTGCGCGCGGATTAGTCCACTAGATCGCGAGGTTTTCGTAAAGGTTTTCTCGGTTGCCCATCTCCAAGCACATACGAGGTCAAAACATGGTTCCAGCCACAGCCGGTGCACACTTCAACGTGAAAAACGCGCAAAAAGCCATACTGGCGTGCAATGCGCGGAAGTTCTGACTTGGAGTAAATCCGGCCGCTGAAATATCCGAGTTCACGCGAGTAGACATACGTGAGGTCACTCAACTTCGTCACAGAACAAATCGGGCAATCGCGATCGGTTTCGACGCCGTAATGATTTGCAGCGCGAATCAAGTAGGGATCAGTGTCATTGCCATCAAAATGAAAACCACCGGTTCGACGGATTTCATAAATTGCATCGCGTCGTTCGAATGCGTGGTCCACGACTTCGCGCGGCACAGTGGGATCAGCAATAACTTCTGGTTCTGGCGACACGTCAATACGTGAATCGCCGCTTTGAGAACGAATGCGGGATCCACGAATCGCGTTATTGCGAGGTGCTGCCATAGCGGCAAAGACTAAAGCGAATAGCCAAAAAACACACTTCTATTACTTGCCGCTACGCGCGAGAGAAACAATAAGAACGATGAGACCGACCAGCGCCGTGACGCCGCCAACTGGAATTGTGATGAGCAACAACCAGAGTGCAGCAGCCCCACTAGATGGGTCTGACTCATTCCACATGTTGTGACCATTTTCGGTACTGAAAGTCGCAACGAGTAAAGGAAGAACTGCAATGAAAACTCCAACCAGCATTGTGATGACGCCAGCTTGGATCCCTACTTTGCTTTGTGTCGGTGGGGATGCGGGCGCTACTGAAGTTGGCGCATCTGGTGTCGGCGTTGGTTTCAACGTGGAACCAGCCTTCTGAAATAGTTGAATGATTCCAAGAATGATGCCGGTCACAATCACGGGAAAGGAGAAGTACGAAAGGATCATGAGTTTCTGCGGAAGCTCAGACCCACTGTCCTCGCCGTAGCCCGCAGGGAGAAGGTTGGGGGAAAACATCATCAGTAGCCCGGCCGCCAGGAGATATGCCCACAGATACTTACTACTGAATTTCATGT
>JBEGON010000074.1:0-3609 GCA_041181965.1 Actinomycetota bacterium | reverse complement strand
TGATTGGAAAGTGTGGACTCGTACGTCGGAGACACCACTTGTTGATGGTCCAGCAGAGCCGACGTATTTTGATTTTCGTGATCCGCAAGTTCGCCGCGATGGCGATGTCTGGAAGATGACTATCGGCGGTGGCATTCGCGAAGTTGGTGGAGCCGCGTTTCAATACTCATCGTCGGATTTGAATACGTGGGTTTTCGACGGAGTAATTGCTCACGGTGATAAAAACATGACAACTCCGATTTTCACCGGAACTGTCTGGGAATGCCCACAATTTTTCCAAGTCGATGGTCAATGGGTGCTGTTGATTTCTGCAATGGATGGCAAAGGATTGCAACAAGAGTTGTATGCGCTCGGTGATTACGACGGCCTGAACTTTGTGCCGCGCACGTGGGGCTTCTTCGGTCACACGACAATGATGTATGCGACAACAACATTCACCGACAATTCAGGTCGCACTTGCGCGATATCTTGGCTGCGCGAATCTGATGGAAAAACTCCCGAAGATTCACTCTATGCAGGTGCCCAAGGAATCACGTCAGTCATTGAAATTGTTGATGACCGTTTGGTCCTGACCCCGCATCCAGATTTTGATAAATACTTTGAAGATCGGGTCGATGTCACCTCACCATTAACAGTGGATCGGGTTGGCTCTGCTTGGCGAATCGCAGTTGATTTGGTCGCTGAATCGAAATTCTCGGTGATTGTTGCTGGCGAGAATTCGTGGTCACTCTCCATTGATCGCGCACGCGACGAACTTATTGTGACGGTCGAAGAAAAAGTCTTGCTCGAAATGCCATTAGGCGCTGAGCCCGGCGTACTCGATTTTGTTGTCGATGCAGATTTGCTTGAAGTCTTCTGGTCGGCCGGGGAAGGTTCCGCTGCTGTTCATATCCCTGCGAATGAAGCGGCGACGGTGACAGTCATGGGTGCAGATTTCGTTGGAAGGCTCGCTCGCTAATCAAAAAGGCGAGACCGAGGTCTCGCCTTTTATGGGGTGAATGACGGGGCTCGAACCCGCGACATCCGGGACCACAACCAGGTGCTCTACCAGCTGAGCTACATCCACCATGCGCATTTCTGTGCGGGCGGGATTGTAGTGGCAGAGAGTTATTCGGGCTTAATCGAACCTGACAAGGACTCTGAAATTGAGCGCGCAGTCGCCAAATCAGGGCCGTCGCCTTGAGTGAAAATTGTTGCGCGGTAGAAAGCCAATTCACGAATTGAATCCGCAATATCAGCCAAAGCGCGGTGGTTGCCAACTTTTTGTGGCGATGCGAAATATGCCCGCGGGTACCAGCGTCGTGCAATTTCTTTGACAGTAGAAACGTCAACGAGTCGGTAGTGCAAATAGTTGTCGAGGGTCGGCATGTATTTGCTAAGGAATCCGCGATCAACATAAATGCTCGAACCCGCCAGCGGCGCTTTTTTGCTTTCAGTGACATGGCTCTTGATGTAAGTGAGTACAAGTTGCTCGGCATCTTCAACACTGATGCCTTGTGCAATCTCTGGAAGTAATCCGGAAACAGTGTGCATGTTGATGACGAAGTCATCCATTTGCGCCAACTCGTGTTCGGTGGCACGAACGACGTAACTCACGCCCTCATCGAGTGGATTCAAATCTCCGTCGGTGATTTGGCAAGCAATTTCGACGATGACGTGGCGATCGAGTTCTAGCCCCGTCATTTCGAGGTCGATCCACACCAGTTTGTCGGTTTCTGCCATGCGGAGAGCCTACTGAGAGCCTCCGACGTGCTCGAGAAAAGGGCGATTTGCTGACTCAAGTGCGAAAATGTCTGCATGGAAACTCTGACCAAGACCGTCGCCATCATTGTGTTGGTATTGATGTCAAGTCCGCTGGTCGCACTGCTTTTGTCTTTACCCAAGAATTCTGTGACCAGAATCTTGTCTTACGTTGTCGGAACTATCGGTGTAGTTGGTGGCATGTGGCTGATTTCCATCAATCCCACTACAGGTACCTTCACGATGTCTGCATGGGTAATCGTCGGAAACGCCGGCGCGCTGTACACAAATTTCACGCGTTCGCGCGAGTAGTTATTTCGCGTCAATCTCTGCAATAAGTTTTTCAACTAATCCGCGAATTTCATCGCGAATCGGTCGCACAGATTCCACGCCTTGTCCTGCTGGATCTTCAAGTTTCCAATCAAGATAAGTCTTTCCGGGATAGAACGGGCACTTGTCACCGCAACCCATCGTGATCACATAGTCGGATGCGAGCACAGCTTCGTCGGTCAACACTTTTGGTGATGCCGTTGTCAAATCAATTCCGACCTCTTGCATTACTGCAATCGCAGAAGGGTTCACTTCGCTTCCAGGCATGGTGCCGGCAGAGCGAACTTCAATTCGATCGCCTGCGAGGTGTTGGAGAAAACCTGCGGCCATTTGTGATCGACCGGCATTGTGGACACAAACGAAAAGCACTGAAGCTTTCATGATTTGTCCTTCGCAAAAAGTGTTTCAGCGATTGCGAAACCAATTAATGCGCCGACCAGCTGAATTGCGATGTAGGCAACACCAGAAGCTGGTGCAATGCCGGTAACAGAACTTGTGAACATACGTCCGACGGTGACTGCAGGATTTGCGAATGATGTTGATGAAGTAAAAAGAATCGCTGTGAAAATCCAAGCTCCAACACTTGCAGGAATTGCATGCGGGCGATTTGTGAGGACGAGAGCAAGAATGATTCCGACAAGTCCACTAGTCGCAACTACTTCACCAATCAGATGTGCGTTGGTCACACGCTCCGTAGTTGATAGAGCGAAAACATCGAGGCCGTACATGAGGTTTGCGACAGCCACACCGAGTACCGCGCCAGACACTTGCGCGATCACATAGGCAACAAAATCGCGAGTGTTCATCGCTTTCCGGAACAACATGACAGCTGACACAGCAGGGTTGAAATGTGCTCCGCTGATGCCGCCGAGTGCGAGAATCAAGAGCCCAAGAGTCACAGCAGTGGAAGCTGCGATCGACAGCAGGATGAGGCTGTTGTCGGTGGTGTTTGCGGTGGCCATAGCTCCTGAAGAAACGTTGGCGGTGACTAGGGCAGCGGTGCCAACAAATTCTGCGAGGTATTTACGAGTAGCTGAAGTCATGGCGGCATTGTGGCGTACATGGATGAACTGGCGGTGAACCCGCGCGAAAAGCGTTCTAAACTCGCGCCCATGAGCGTCAATAAAGTCCTTCTCTACTACGGCTTCACGCCGTTTGCGGATCCCGAAGCGATTCGTTTGTGGCAGCGCGCGTTGTGTGAATCGCTGGGACTCACTGGTCGAATTTTGATTTCAAAGCATGGCATCAACGGCACAGTTGGTGGCGAAATGCAAGCGCTCAAAAAATACATTCGCGCAACCAAGCAATATCCAGGTTTGAATAAGGTGGACTTCAAATGGTCTGAAGGCGATGGAACGGAATTTCCACGTCTGCGCATTCGTGTCCGTGAAGAACTTGTCGCTTTCGGTGCAGCGGACGAACTTGTGGTTGATGAAAATGGTGTTGTCGGTGGCGGCAAACACTTGAAGCCAGCGCAGGTGAACAAGCTTGTGGAACAACGTGGTGACGAAGTGATTTTCTTTGATGGCCGCAACGCCT
>JBEGON010000073.1:0-15540 GCA_041181965.1 Actinomycetota bacterium | reverse complement strand
ACCATTTCTTCAGCAGTGCGCTGCTTTCCTTCGAAGTTGTACTTGCCATTTTCGAAAAATTCGGTTGCTGCAACGTCGAGTGCGAGAGCAACATCTTTTCCAAGTACAAGGCCGGTCTTTTCGACTGCAACTGCAATCAAATCAAGTGCAGCGCGGTTGCTTGCAACGTTAGGTGCAAAACCACCTTCATCACCAAGTCCGGTCGCGAGACCTTCCTTCTTCAAGACTGACTTCAATGAGTGATAAACCTCAGCTCCTTGACGCAGTGCTTCGCGGAATGACGTTGCACCGATTGGAGCAATCATGAATTCCTGAATATCAACACCGGTGTCAGCGTGAGCGCCACCATTGAGGATGTTCATCATCGGAACTGGAAGGGTGTGCGCATTTGGTCCACCGACGTAGCGGAACAGCGGCATGCTTGCTGATTCTGCAGCGGCGCGAGCAACTGCGAGCGAAACACCGAGGATTGCGTTGGCACCGAGGCGAGCCTTGTTAGGGGTGCCGTCGAGATCGATCATCGCTTGGTCAATCAAGCGTTGTTCAGTGGCATCAAAGCCGAGAACTGCAGGAGTGATTTCATCCTCAACTGCGGCAACAGCATCCAATACGCCTTTGCCAAGGTAACGATCGCCACCATCACGGCGTTCATTGGCTTCAAAAGCTCCAGTAGACGCGCCTGAAGGAACGGCCGCACGGGCAACCGTGTCGTCGTCGAGCAGAACCTCAACTTCAACCGTTGGATTACCACGGGAGTCGAGGATTTCGCGGGCGATGATGTTTTCAATGGTGGCCACGTTAAGGCTCCAATTCACGCTGGGGGATGTGCGGGCAAATCTTACTCAGCGCCCCACGCCCCGTAGCAGCCCTAGCGCTCAGATTCGATGATGCGTGATCTGAACGCGCGCACGCCTTCACGGAGTGCAAATTCGGGGTCTTGGCCTTGCTCACGCATCACGCCAATAAGGGCGATCATGAGTTCGGCGGTGTCAAGTTCGGAATCAACAATTTCCGCTGCGAGACGTTGCGCTTGCGGACTCAGAGGCGCAGAGTGAGAGGTATTACCGAGACGCTGCAGCAACTTGCTCGCCTGAGTTAATGCTGGCAGCGACACAGGTACTCCATCAGTCACGCTGCTGCGCGACTTTTCTGCATTTTTCAATTCCTGCCATCTGGCTTCCGCAACTGCTGCATCTGCAGCTGAAGCGAGATTGCCATTCTCATCAGGAAAAACATGTGGATGACGTCGAACAAGTTTGTCGCTAATGGCATTCGCAACATCATCAATCGTGAAAGGTTGCGTTTCGTGTTCCTGCGCAATGCGTGCATGGAAAAATACCTGGAGCAAGAGATCTCCGAGTTCTTCCAGTAAATCGTCGCGATTTCCAGAATCGATTGCATCGATGGTTTCGAAAGTTTCTTCGATGAGGTACTGCACCAAACTCTGGTGCGTTTGCTCCGCATCCCACGGGCAACCGCCAGGTGAGCGAAGTTGGTTCATCACTGCTTCAAGGCGCAGCAATCCATCACCTTTTGCAGTCATTGCAATTTACGCAGCTGGTTGGGTTGGGAACATCTGCGCCAACGTCATCGATAAAGTCGTGTCATCGGTCAATGTAAATGCATTGTTGTCCCACGTTCCGTAACGCGGTGCAATTTGAAGATTCAACTTGTACGCAGCTTCCGCAAGTGCCGCAACTGCTTTTTGGCCTTGGACATCCGTTGTGTCATTCGGCGCTAACTTCTTTCCGATCATGTCGAAGTTGCCAGAAGTCTTCAGAATCATATGAATGGTTTCTGGTGCGCTAGCGCCTGCCGCTGCTGCAGCTTCCAGTTTTTCAACACTTCCGTATTCAGAAACGAGAGCTTGGTATTGGGTTTCGACTTCTGCATCTGTCACTTCGACACCAAGTTTTTGTGCAACATATGTGGTGGTGACAGAGAAAACGAATGACGAAATTAAACGGCGATTGATATCAAGCGCAGTTCCTGGAGAAGACTGATCGCCAAGAGCTTTCATTGTGTGTTCGTAACGAGCAGTGAGTTCTTCGTTGGTAAGCCGCTGGTCGCCAATAGTTGCAGCAGCACCGGCTTGCTGGGTCATCGCACAACCAGTCAAAAGTGACATAGCTGCAACGACCACTGCTAATTTGCGAATCACAATGAACTCCTGACTTATCTAGGGGCAGATGGTATTGCCGGGGTGATGGCGCCAATCACGCCGTACACCCACTCCAACAATTCATCGTCGGAAACTTCGCCCTTAAAGCCGTCGGTCGGCTTGGGAATCATGACGGTCCGAGTGGCTGGCTTAATAATCGACTTCGGATACATGCGGGCAATACGCATTTGAATGCTGTCAGGCAGCTCAACTGGTGCAAATCGGATTGATGCACCTGTCGCCACAACTTCAGTCAACCCTGCGGCCGCCACCACTACCCGCAAGCCAGCAACCTTCAAGAGAGTTTCAACGGGGGTTGGCAACGGACCAAAGCGATCGAGTAGTTCAGCACGCACTTCTTCGATGCGCTCCCCTGCGGTTGCTTCGGCCAATCGCTTGTACATATCGAGGCGCAAACGTTCGGATGGCACATATTCATGCGGCAGGTACGCATCGAGCGGAAGTTCAATTCGGATTTCAGTTTCGCGTTCGATTTTTTCACCTTTGAAATTGGCGAGCGCTTCACCAACCATACGAACGTAAAGATCAAACCCAACGTCTGCAATGTGACCGCTTTGTTCGCCGCCAAGCAAATTGCCAGCACCACGAATTTCCAGATCTTTCATCGCAACCTGCATGCCACTACCTAGGTCTGTATTAGCGGCGATTGTTGCCAGACGTTCGTGTGCTGTTTCTGTCAACGGCTTTTCACCGGGATAGAGGAAGTATGCATAGGCGCGCTCGCGGCCACGACCAACACGGCCACGAAGCTGGTGCAACTGTGAAAGACCAAATGCATCTGCACGTTCCACAATCAAAGTGTTCGCATTCGGAATATCCAAACCGCTCTCAACAATGGTTGTTGAAACCAAGACATCGAATTTCTTATCCCAGAAATCAATAATGATTTGCTCGAGTTCGCTTTCATTCATCTGCCCATGCGCAATAGCAATTCGCGCTTCAGGAACAAGGTCACGAAGTTTCGATGCCGTGTTGTTGATACTGCTTACACGATTATGGACATAGAAAACCTGGCCATCGCGCAGCAATTCTCGACGAATTGCCGCGGCAATCTGCTTCGGATCTTGCGCGCCGACGTAGGTCAAGATCGGGTGGCGCTCTTCAGGCGGCGTCGTAATCGTGGACATTTCACGAATTCCAGTGAGACTCATTTCCAAAGTGCGCGGGATTGGTGTCGCCGAAAGAGTGAGTACGTCAACATTTGTTCGTAGTGCTTTGAGATGCTCTTTGTGTTCAACGCCGAATCGCTGCTCTTCATCGACCACAACTAAACCCAGGTCCTTAAAGCGCACATCTCGAGTGAGCAAGCGATGCGTACCAATGACCACATCAACATTTCCGGTTGTGATGTCTTCGATGACCTTTTTGGCTTCGCCATCTGTTTGAAATCGAGAGAGAGCGGCCACTCGGATTGGAAAAGCTGAATAACGTTCAGTGAACGTACTCATATGCTGTTGCACCAACAACGTGGTTGGTACCAGAACCGCGACTTGCTTTCCGTCTTGCACCGCTTTGAATGCTGCGCGCACTGCGATTTCTGTTTTGCCATATCCAACATCGCCACACACGACTCGGTCCATCGGTACCGACCGTTCCATGTCGGCTTTCACTTCTTCAATAACTTGCAGCTGGTCCGGAGTTTCGTTGTACGCAAATGCATCTTCAAGTTCGCGTTGCCACACAGTGTCTGGTGAAAATGCATATCCGGGTGTTGAAGTACGAGCGGCATACAGTCGCACCAATTCACTGGCAATCTGACGAACGGCCTTGCGGGCACGAGATTTCGCTTCCGTCCAGTCGCTGCCGCCCAGTCGATGCAAGCTTGGCGATTCACCACCGACATATTTGCTCACTGCATCGAGTTGGTCCGTCGGCACATACAAAACATCGCCGGCCTGACCGCGCTTTGCAGGTGCGTATTCAATGACAAGGAACTCTTTTGTCGCACTGCCAAAGGACCGCTGGACCATGTCGAGATATTTACCGACGCCGTGTTGTTCATGCACGATGAAATCACCGGGCTTTAGGGTCAATGGATCAATAGTGCGCTTTCGACGCGCAGGCATTTTGCGCATGTCGCGAGTTGCGCTGCGTTGACCCGCAATGTCATCTTCAGTAATGACTGTGAGTGAGATTTCTTCAGCAGTGAAGCCGTTTTGCAAGCCACCCTGAACAATCCATACAGCGCCAACCTCTACAGCTTTGATGTCACTGACAATACGGGCAGGCACATCAGCGTTGCCGAATTCTTCGGCCAGACGTTTTGCAGAACCTTGACCTGCGGTAACCACCATCACACGTTGCGAAAGTGCAATTGCAGCTTTGATGTTGGAGATTGCCTCTTCAGTCTTACCACGAAAAGTTGGCGCCGCTGCAAAATTGAGATTCACCACATCTTCATTGAATTCATCTGCAACAAATGGCGTCAGCGAGGACCACGGGATTGATTTTTCCGAAGCGATTCCGCGCAGTTCACTCAACTCGCGATAACTCGCTGCTCCAAGGTCGATAGGAGTTGTATTGCCGGCAGCCGCATTAAGCCATGACGCTTCAAGAAACTCTTCACTTGTTGCGACGAGGTCATGAGTTCGCGTGCGAATACGTTCTGGGTCGCAAGAAATAATGTGAGCATTTTCAGGCAGTAGATCAATCAATGTTTCCATGCCTGAGCACAGCACGGGCGCTAGTGACTCGAGACCCTCGATATAAATTCCTTCAGCAATTTTCTCGAGCATTTCGGAAAGTCCTGGATACTGCGGCATCAGTTGCAGTGCGCGCGCTTTCACTTCGTTGGTAATCAACATCTCGCGACATGGAGGCGCCCACAGGCCACCAGGGATTTCACCAAGCGATCGCTGATCCGCAACGGCAAAACTGCGGACTTCATCAATGTCGTCACCCCAGAATTCAACGCGCACTGGGTGTTCTTCCATGGGCGGGAACACGTCAATAAGTCCGCCGCGAACTGCAAACTCACCTCGTTTTTCGACGAGGTCAACGCGGTGATATCCCGCTTCGGCAAGAGCAGCGATAGTGTCATCAAAATTTGCTGACTGCCCTTTATGAAGTGACACTGGTTGCAGATCTGAAATGCCTTGAACCAGTGGCTGCAACACCGCACGGATTGGCGCAACCAAGACTTTGACTGCTGGTTGGCCATCTTCAGTTGCATGTCGCACACGACGAAGAATGGCGAGTCGACGTCCAACCACATCTGATGAAGGTGACAATCGTTCATGCGGCAAGGTTTCCCAGGTAGGAAACTCTGCGACGGCGTCCGCAGGCAAGAATGACCGAAGTTGCTCTACAAGGTCTTCTGCTTCGCGTGTCGTTGCAGTGATCGCCAAGACGGTTGAATGTTGCGCAATGTTCGCGGTCAACAATGGCCGAATAGATGCAGGGCCACTGAATTCCACGCTTTCGCGCGCGAAAGTCAGGCGGGTTGCCTCGGCCCAACTTTTTTCCGCGGCAAGCAACGGTAATAAGCCTGAGAGATTCGTCATTGAACATCCTGCATGGCATGCAGCACAGTTTCATAGAGCCATGGGTGAGTCACGATATAGGAATCAGTTTTTGGTGGCATCGCGTTGAAAGTTAATTGAGCGCCACTGAAATCACTCACAGCAAAACCATGATGGAGCGCGACTGCGGTTGGGGCCGCTGAATCCCATTCGTAAAACCCAACCGAACTGACATACACATCGCCAACTCCAGCGAGAAGCTGATGCACTTTTCCACCGACCGACCCGCAGTGCATCACAGCAACACCTGCGAATCCATGCTCATCTGCATAGTGTGAGAGATGACGTTCTAGTCGTTCAATAGTTGCGGCTGTCTCACGGTGAGACGCAACAATCATCAGTGGCCGATCAATCTCTTGCGCATGAACCTGTAATGGCGCATCCAAGGTTGACCACACAAAATCGTGATTCGGAATCGCAATCGCAGCGGCAATGAGTGCACCGGACTGCCACAACGCAACATGCACAGCGAATTCGGGTTCATTACGCGAATATTCCTTTGTGCCATCGACGGGATCGATAATCCACACACGGTTGGCACTTAAGCGAACCTCGCTATCAGGACTCTCCTCAGACAAGATTGAATCGCCCGGACGCAAAGATTTCAATTGTTCGATTAAGTAGTCATTTGCAGCCTTGTCTGCAACTTTTTCAAATGCCGCAGTTGCAGCACGATCAGAAAAATCAATCTCAGTTTCGTTGCGCAATGCAATCAACCGTTTGCCCGCGGTATCGGCCAGAAAAACAGCAAGTTCGTGATCGTTCATTGCACCGCACTCACTGATTAAAACGACTTTGCGCAATATCGAGACCGTGAGACATCAAAGTTTCAACAGCTTCAATTGAGCGAGAGAGAAAAAGTGGCAATTGCTTTGCTTCTGCCGATGCGAATGCTTTCAAGACAAACGAGGCGGGGTCTTGTTGACCAGGTGGGCGACCAATACCAAGTCGCACGCGAAGCCAGTCGCCATGACCAATCGCAGAACGAATGGACTTCAAACCGTTGTGTCCATTGTCACCGCCGCCAAGTTTCATTCGAATTGCTTCAAAAGGAATATCTAGCTCGTCATGTAAAACAATCACGTGGTCAGTGTCGATTTTGTAAAAAAGCATTAATGCTTTTACAGCCGCTCCCGACAAATTCATAAAGGTCTGCGGAAAAACCAAAATCACTTTGTCGTTGCCAACTCGTCCTTCGGCGACATGTGCCTGCGCTTTTTTGGAACGAGTCAGTTTCCAGCCAAGTTCGCGAGCCCACGCTTCGACAACCATCGCGCCAATGTTGTGTCGAGTTTTGGCGTACTCATCTCCAGGATTGCCGAGGCCCACGATGAGCCAAGTCGAATTACTCACGGTGCCTCCTTCGCAAAAATAAGAGCCGCGCAAGTCGAAACTTAGCGCGGCTCCAAGACTTATGTAGTCGTTACTTCACAACCACCAGGTCGACGTGTTCGATGGTGTTGGTGACTGGATCGCGCTGAATTTCGCGAGCAACAACTTTTTGACCCTTGCCTGCACCTGTGATTTCGATAACGGTGCCAGCGTGGCGAATTGCCTGGCCGAGTTCGTGTGCATTGACTGCAACGTGAAGTAGTTCGCTACCTGCTCCATAAACAACTGCTGGGACTTGACCGGCGCGACGAAGGCGACGGGCAGCACCCTTGCCGAAGTCGCTGCGTAGC
Source organism: Actinomycetota bacterium (assembly GCA_041181965.1). Classification (GTDB taxonomy): domain Bacteria; phylum Actinomycetota; class Actinomycetes; order S36-B12; family UBA5976; genus JAFMIT01. The sequence continues at coordinate 8,155 of JBEGON010000073.1, read as the reverse complement.
TCGGCTACGAGTTGAACCTGTGACACGGTCTTGCTCCTGTGAATTAGTACGGTTGTTTTGCAGCCTCAGCACGGCGCATTAAGCGACCACCGCGTCGATGACGGTCAATGAACCCTCGCCGAGGAGCAGGCGAAGTTTGCCACGCACAGAAATTGGCCCCGCCACCGGGGTCAATTCCCGGCTATTTGTCGAACAAAGCAGCGACAGAACCCTCTGTGAAGACCTCATTGATGGCGGTTGCGATCAATGGAGCAATCGGGAGGATGACGAGCTTGTCGAACTTGCGGTCATCTGGAATTGGCAAGGTATCGGTCACCAAAACTTTGGAAATCTTGGATTCGCCCAAACGCTGCTTGGCCGGATCAGAGAAGATGCCGTGGGTTGCAGCAACAATGACTTCGGCGGCGCCTGCTTCGAACAAAGTATTAGCCGCAGTTGCGATGGTGCCACCAGTGTCAATCATGTCGTCAACGATGACGCAGATGCGACCGTCAACTTCACCGACAACTTCGAACATCTTCACCTGGTTTGGTACATCTGGATCACGACGTTTGTGAATGATGGCCAAAGGCGCACCAAGAACATCGGTCCACTTTTCTGCAACACGTACGCGACCTGCGTCGGGAGAAACCACGGTTACTTTTGACGTATCAACTGTGTCCTTGATGTGGTTTGCAAGCAATGGCAAGGCAAACAAGTGATCCACTGGTCCGTCAAAGAAACCTTGAATCTGTGCAGTGTGCAAATCAACCGCCATCAATCGATCAGCACCGGCTTGCTTGAACAAATCTGCGAGCAAACGCGAAGTAATGGGCTCACGACCACGGTGCTTCTTGTCTTGGCGTGCATAACCAAGGAACGGCGCAATCACTGTGATGCGTTTTGCCGATGCACGCTTCAACGCATCTACCATGATGAGTTGTTCCATGATCCACTTATTGATTGGCATTGAGTGGGTCTGCAAAACGAATGCATCGCACCCGCGGACTGATTCTTCGAATCGAACGAAGATTTCACCGTTAGCAAAATCGTATGCAGTGGTTGGCACCAATTCAGTGTTGAGCTCTTTGGCAACTTGCGCGGCGAGCTCTGGATGTGAACGTCCCGCAAAAAGCATCAACTTCTTGGGGGTGCGTGTTTCGATGCCGGTCACTGCTACTCCGTTTCAGATTTCGTAGGGGTGGATTCAAGTGCTTTTGATGCGGCTTTGTCAGCAGCGCTGCCCGCGCGTCTACGAGCAACCCATCCGAGGATGTTGCGCTGACGCGCGCGACCGACTCCCATGGAGCCCGCAGGGACATCTTCCGTAATGACTGACCCCGCTGCGGTGTAGGCGCCATCGCCGACCGTAATTGGCGCGATCAGCATGGTGTCAGAACCGATGCGTACTTCATCGCCAATAGTTGTGTGATGCTTATTGACACCGTCGTAGTTCACAAAGATTGTTGCGGCACCGATGTTGGTGTTGGTTCCGATGGTGGCATCGCCGACATACGAGAGATGTGGAACCTTTGAACCAGAGCCAATCACTGCGTTCTTGATTTCGACATAGGCGCCAGCTTTGGCTTTTTCATGCAGTTCTGCACCAGGGCGCAAGAAACTGAAAGGACCAACGCTTGCTTTCGGACCAATCAATGCGTCAGTCGCATGACTTCGGAGCACAGTCGCGCCCTCGTCAACAATGCAATTAACCAAAGTTGTGTCAGGTCCAATAATTGCGCCTTCTGCGATTGCAGTGCGACCACGCAAGTAGGTCGAAGGTTCGATAACAACATCACGCGCAATCACAACGTCGGATTCAATCCACGTCGTAGCAGGGTCAACAATGCTGACACCTTCGCGCATCCATGCATTGTTGATGCGAGTGCGCATGACCTGGGCCGCTGATGCAAGTTGCGAACGGTCATTGACACCAGAAATTTCATCGGAATCGGCGGCAATGAATGCAGCAACTTTGCTGCCGCCGTCGCGGAAGATTTTGATGACATCAGTGAGATAAAGCTCGCCTTGTGCATTGTTGCTGTTGATCTGACCGATGGCGTCAATCAATGCAGCGGATTTGAAAACATAAATTCCAGAATTGATTTCATTAATTTCACGCTGAGCATCTGTTGCATCTTTATGTTCGACAATTTCACTCACGTTTCCAGATGAATCGCGAACGATGCGTCCGTAGCCTGTCGCATCTTCAAGCTCAGCAGTGAGCAAAGTGGCGGTTGCAGCTGAAGCGCGGTGATGTTCGACAAGTTTGTACATCGTCGCTGCGGTGAGCAGTGGTGTATCGCCAGACACGACGACGATGTCGTTAGAAAGATCAATTCCTTGCAAACCAGCGAGGGCTACTTGAACGGCATGACCGGTGCCATTGCGTGGATTTTGTTCGACGCAGCGAATTGATGCATGATTTTCTGAAATCCACTGTTCGACAGCTTCGCGACCAGAACCTGTAACAACACATGTCACTACTGGTTCGAGACCAGCGACAGCGTGCAGAACGTGACCGAGCATTGGTCGACCGAGAACTGGATGGAGAACTTTGGGAGTGGCAGACCGCATTCGCGTGCCTTCACCGGCTGCAAGAACGAGCACTAGTGAGGGAGAGGTCACCACGACTCCTCTGACTGCGGGGGTCTGAACGGTTGAACTGTAGTGCTCCCCGTCGAGGATTCGAACCTCGCCTAACGGCTCCAAAGGCCGCTGTGCTGCCGCTACACCAACAGGGAATGTTTTCGGGATCCGAAAACGCGGGGCGAATTCTCTCCTGCTCCGCGTAGACCTACCAAACTGGCTACCTACGGTAGCGTAAGTTCAGGCGCGAAATCGAAGGCGAGGAGGCACCATGACTGCATCTGTCACGCCACTCGATCCGGAGAAGCGCAATCGACCTGGTCGAACTGCAGCCGTTGAACCACAAACAAATCGTCGCCGCATGTCGGCACTTGAACGTCGCGAGCAACTCATCACCGTTGGTCGTTCGCTCTTTGCCACCAAAGGATTTGAATCTGTCACAGTCGAAGAAATCGCTGCGCATGCTGACGTTTCTAAACCAGTCATCTACGAACATTTCGGTGGCGTTGAAATTGACGGCAAGGAATACGGCGCGAAAGAAGCGCTCTACGCAGTCATTGTCGACCGCGAAATTGCATCACTGTTGACGACAATCGAAAAGGCATTGAACGACGATCATCCGCGCATCATGCTTGAACAAGCTGCAATTGGTTTCTTGTCATATATCGAAGATCACTCAGAAGGTTTTCACATTCTTGTTCGCGACTCCCCTGTCGGCATGACAAGTGGCTCATTCAGCAGTTTGATTACGGACATCGCAATTCGCGTACAACATTTGCTCGCCGGTGAATTCAAACGTCGCAAGCTCAATCCAAAACTTGCTGCGTTGTACGCACAATCTTTGGTTGGCATGGTTGCACTCACTGGTCAGTGGTGGCTTGAAACTCGCAAACCTTCGAAAGACGAAGTTGCCGCCAACCTGGTGAATTTGGCCTGGAATGGTTTGGCTGGTCTTGAAGCAAAACCAGAACTCAAGATTGCTCGGAAAACGAAGAACTAAAAGCTACGCGGTCAAAAGCGAAATAAAAGAAACCAACGCGATCGCAACAAAACCGATTCCAAAAGCAATAGAGCCAAACATCTCACGCGAAGAACGTTGTGGAACAACAATTGCGACTTTCCCAGAATCATTGCTGCGTGGCGCAACTTGCTCGGTCCATTGTTTGCCGTCCCAGAAACGAACATTGTCAGGATTAGCCGGATCTTGATACCAGCCCGCGGCAGGAAGTTCACTCATGATTACCTCAGGTCGTATCTGGATCGATGCTTGATGCACGTGAACGCTTTATTGGTTCTGGCTCTTCCAAAATTCGGCGCGGATTGAGATCGCGCAAATCTTGAGCGAAATCTGGTTCGATGGCGACAGCATCTGTAATCACAGATTTGACTTCAGCTACTTGCCCCCGAACCTGGCGCAACAACTTTGCAGCCTGAGCTGCATATGAAGGCAAACGCTCTGGGCCGACAACGATGAGACCTGCTACTACGAGTAGCACAATCTCACCGATGCCGATATCGAACATGTGTCTAAGCCTAAGTGGACAACGTCTGAGAACCTAAAGTTACTGAGAATTCTTTGCCCGAATCAGAAGTGAGAGTGACAACGTCACCGGGTGCTTTAGCGCGAATCCGCACAATCAAACCAACACTGTCGTGCACTCTTACGCCATCGATTTTGGTAATCAACGTGCCATTCGCAATTCCAGCTTTTGATGCAGGTCCGCCGGAATGCACATCAGCAATGAGCGCGCCGTCTTGGGTCGCATTGAGATCGAGTTGCACACCAATGATTGGCATTGTCGATGATCCGGTATTGATGATTTCTTGGACAACGCGTTTTGCCGTGTTGATTGGAATCGCAAAACCCAAACCAATCGAACCCGATTGTCCGCCCATGGAACTTCCCATGGTGGCGATGGCCGAATTCACGCCAATTACTTCACCAGCAGAATTCACAAGTGGCCCACCTGAGTTGCCCGGATTGATTGCCGCGTCGGTTTGCAAACCATTGAAGTATGCAAGTTCGCCACTGCCACCCGCTGTCACTGGTCGATCCATCGCGGAGATGATTCCGCTCGTCACAGTTCCTTGCAGTCCAAGCGGACTACCAATAGCAACAACGGTGTCGCCGACAACAATGTTTCCGCTGTTTCCAAGTGGCAAAGCCTTCAAGCCAGACACATTAACTTTGACGACTGCAAGATCGTATGCACTGTTGCGCCCAACGATTTTCGCTGTCGCACTTTGGCCATCGGCAAAGCTCACAGTGATAGAACCGCCGCCAGTAGCTGCAGCAGCAATCACGTGATTATTCGTCACGATGTAACCGCGCGAATCAACTACCCAACCAGAACCAGTGCTGGAACTCATCGACGTTTGAACCGCAATCGAAACGACGGAATCCTTGACGGCCGCTGCAATTGCAGCGATCGAACCCGCTGGACGTTCTGAAGAATCTCCACCATTTTGAGTCAACACAATGTTGTTCGTGCCGCCATCATGCATCACATAACCAGCTGCGCCACCAGATGCTCCTGCAACAAGTGCGGTAACTAGTAGGAGCGGAACAATTCTCGGTGATCGTGTTGATTGCTCGTGCGAAACTTCTGGCGCAAACTCTTCAGACACATTTTCCACTTCCACAGGCGTATCTGTTGGTGGATTCCATTGTTCAAAATCGTTCATGATTCCTCATCCCTGATGATGCCTTGCGGGCAAGTGTGCCTGCAGATACGAAGACGCGCATCCAGAATCGACTCTTCCAACAGCATCTGTACGCATCGCGCACCAATCCCTAACAATCGCAAGGAAAACCGCTGTACCTGCGCGATATCTGACTACATTTGGCGCAGGAATTGAGGAATCAATGGCATTCGATGCAACCAACGGAAATGCTGCGCCAGATGAACGAGGCTGGGCATTCGTTGAATCATTGGCACGCGAATCCGAATCAATTCGCCAAGCGCGAATTCGCAGCGCCGAACTCAATGCTTCCTATGTAACTGCGGCAGAAGGCGCCGCACTTCGAATGCTTGCACACGCAAGTTCGGCAGCACACATCGTTGAAATTGGCACAAGCACCGGCGGCGCAACTCAATGGCTCGTTCAGGGATTGCGTGGTGACGGACAAGTGACATCGATCGATGCCGATGGTGAACATCATCGCATCGCCAAAGAACTCTTCGCACAAGCCGCGATTGCCACAAGTCACACCCGATTAATCACTGGACGTCCTGCCGAAGTGTTGCCGCGTTTACAGGATGCCGCGTACGACATGGTGGTGCTTGCTACAGACCCAAGCGATCTCAATCCACTACTTGACCAAGCGATTCGACTCTTGCGTGTCAACGGACTCATCGTGTTGTTAAACGCATTGGGCAACGGAAAAGTTGGAGACCCAGCCCAACGCGATGCAGCGACCATTGCGCGTCGACTCTTTGTTCAGCGCATCAACAACGATCCGCGACTGATGAGTTCCATGCTGCCGGTAGGTCACGGTCTACTCGTTGCAAGCGTGCTCAACCGCGACGCATTGCAAGAATAAAAAAACCCCGCCCGAAGGCGGGGTTTTTCAAACGCTTACGAGTTTTGGTTAATCGGGCGCAATGTCGGCCCAGCGGTTTTGGCCACATGGACCAGTTGAGCACCAAGGTCGGCAGCTTCTTCGGAGTTGAGCGCTACGACCAAGCGACCGCCGCCTTCGAGCGGAACTCGCATGACGATGACTCGACCTTCTTTGGCGACTTCCATAGGTCCGTCACCAGTACGCGGCTTCATCGCAGCCATCTATAACTCCTTTGTCATGCGGCCAGCAGAAGAATCCGCGACCGGGGGGCTAACCCCTCACTGGGAGCATTCTCCCACAAGAAACTGACCCTCTAAAACCCAGATTTGGTGAATAAATGGCAGCTGAGCACGTGATCGTGCACAAATCCAGTCGCTTGAAGGGCCGCATAGAGGGTGGTGGGACCCAAAAACCGCATTCCTTCAGCCTTCAGGGCCTTCGCAAGGGACACCGTTTCCTTGGTGGACGCGGGTAGTTGAGAGAGCTCCACGGGCGGCCGAGTGAACCCTTGGGCCACCAAATCACTCTCGGCCGGAGCAAAATCCGCAAGAGTGGACGTAAGCCAGGACTCCCCTGACTGCTCCCACTTTTCCCTCAGCACACGAGCATTGTTGATGCACGATTCAATTTTTCCGCGATGACGAATGATGCGGGCGTCAGCGAGGAGACGCTGAATATCTGCTTCATCGAAATCCGCAACAAGCAGCGGATCGAATCCGCGGAAAACTTCGCGAAATGAATCGCGTTTGCGCAACACCGTGATCCACGACAGACCTGATTGAAAAGATTCCAAACTCAGTCGTTCGAAAAGTGCTTGATCACTTCGAATTGGTTTGCCCCACTCGTTATCGTGATACGCGCGGTAGTCATCGGAAGAATTAGCCCATTCACATCGCAACATGTTTATTTTTCGAATTGTCTCGCGAATTTATTGAGTGATGCTTTCACGCCGGCGAGAAAAAGCGGTTTGACAAAAAAGAAACCAAATCTTCCGAAAGCGCCGAGTGGCAAATCTAAATCTTCAGACCAGACAAATCGAGAAGTATTTTCAGATGTGGCTTCAACAAGCATGGTGCCAGTTCCACGGACTACTTTTCCTAAATGCACCACATCAACACGAAATGGTTTTTCAATAAAAGTAATGCGCATTGTGTCGAGAAATCCAAGGCGACCGAAACCAGTAAACGCAGCGATTTCTGAACCAACAGATTGCCCTTGAGGATCGAGATGCGGATTGGTAATCTCAACGTGAGTTCCCAGCATCCACTCACTTTGTCGCGTCCAATTGGTGAAGTACTCAAAGACAGACGATTGTGACGCCTTCACTTCCACTGACAACGAAATATGAACCATCGAATGCACCTTGCTATTTGTCACGTTGTTCGGAGAGCAAACGATCGACAACATCTTTGCGATATCCAAAAAGTGCCGTTGGAATGACAGAACTCTTGTCAGCTCCAAGTTCATCCTCATCTGGCAGTTCGCCCAGTCCGCCCATCGCGGCAAGAGCGGTAGCGGCAATCACAATAAGTGCGAGGATCCAGAGGAGGTTTTGCATGGGGAAAGTCTGTCGGAATCTGGCACAAGGCGAATCTCGGGACCCCTTTACCAAACCCTGACACAGACTTAGAACAACGTGGGACTGACCTTTACATTCATCAGCCAAAGTACTCCTAGTCGTCTGGGCGACCCGCTGAAAGTCAGCACCTGCACTCAGTGCAGACAAGGTAAGGAAACAACATGGCACGTAAGCTCAATGTCAACCGAGCAGCAGTAGCCGGAAGTGTTGCTGCAATTAGCGTCACCGCTTTGGCAACAGGTCTACTTCTCAGTCCAGCACAAGCCACTGACAACACCACTAATTCCACAAACAGCACCAACAACACTCCTGATGTCAATGGTCAACTAGGCCCTATGGGCGATCACGGTCGTGGCGGTCATGGTGGCCCAGGAATGAATTCACAGTACGGCGAACGCATCTACAGCGATCGCACTGTGAAACTCGCTGATGGGAGCACCGTT
>JBEGON010000072.1:0-2868 GCA_041181965.1 Actinomycetota bacterium | reverse complement strand
CCGATTCCTAGCTGATGCAGTTCTTGGTGATGAACAACTGCACCATCAACACTCGTACTCATTTACGCAATCTCTGCGCTGTATCCCACGCCGCGAACGGTGCGAATAAATGAGTGATCGCCGAGCTTTGCGCGCACTTGTGCGATATGAGTATCAACGGTTCGAGCAGAAACGAATGCTGCATAACCCCAAACTTCAGACAGCAACTGTTCGCGAGAAATAACTCGGCCAGGACGTGCCATGAGATGTGCTAACAAATCAAATTCAGTAGCAGTGAAATCGACCTCAGCGCCAGCAACCATCACTCGACGTGACGAGCGATCAATGGTGACCTCTCCAATGGTGATGAGATCTTCGGTACCTTCAACAGCAAGTGTGTTTCGACGTACCGTTGCACGAACACGTGCTACGAGTTCTCGCGGTGAAAATGGTTTTGCGATGTAATCGTCGGCACCCATTTCGAGGCCGAGCACACGATCGATTTCGTCATCGCGCGCAGTGCACAACAAAATTGGAATCCAATTACCTTCTGCGCGAAGTCGTCGAACAACCTCGATGCCATCAGGTCCTGGAATACCGATATCGAGCACGACCGCTGCTGGCTTGAGTTCACGAATCGCTGCGAGAGCCGCATCACCGTCGCCAACAACATGGACTCCGAAACCGGCTTTGGACAAATACATTCGCTGAAGATCAGCGATAGTTTTTTCGTCTTCGACTACAAGGATGAGGCCGTGAGCTTCAGCGGCGGAGTGATTACCTGTCATGCAGTAAGCATCGCAGTTGGGCGGTCAAGAACTGTCGGGGACAGTGTTCAGGAATTGTCAGGAACGGTTTGACCGTAGCCAGCCATTTGCATGACTTTGCCCACGATAGCACCGATGATGGCGATGACGACGCCAGCCCAGAAGGTGAGGGCGCTTCCGAAGAGAATCCCTGCGCCACCTACGACGAATGCAAGAAAGACAATGCTCACTGCAGTCCATGCCGCTGGGGTGTTGCCGTGATGAGAACGCTTCTGTGCCATATCTCTCTCCTTTGATTGCGCAATCTTGTCACACGGGACTAGATCGTCGGGTCATCGCCTCGGTCGATGGCGGTCCAAGGGTTGGTGGACTTTGCTTCGCGAGCCTTGGCCACCCACGTGTTCATCGACCGCATCGTGGCAGCGACTGCGGCGAGTCCCAGTCCAGCACTCACGATCACGAATCCAATGACCGCAATAGTGACATCAACGTCATGGCCAGTTTGCGTTTTCAATGCTGCTGATACGGATGTGAATGTGAAAGCGTCGAGAAGTCCAAGGAGCGAAAAAACTCCTAGTGAAAACAATATGACGCGAGACATTTTCGGCCCACTTGCAAGCAGCGCTAATGCGCCAACCAAAGTGATGAGCCACAGACCGCCACTACTGCTGACTTCACTCCATGACCAGTGCGTTTGGTTGCCACCTGCATTGAGACCAGAGAAAACAGGCACATGCGAACTGAGAGCTTGCAGTGCAGTGACAATCAACAAAGCGAAGAGCGCCTTTGATTTGGTCATCAGATTTCCTTGATGGTGTTCGCTACTGCTACTGCGCGAAGTGCTGACGTCGCTTTGTTGACGCATTCCTGATGTTCAGATTCAGGACTGCTATCCGCCACAATTCCAGCACCGGCCTGAACATGCGCCATGCCGTCTTTGATGACTGCCGTGCGAATAGCAATCGCAGTGTCCATGTCACCAGCAAAATCCAGATAACCAACGCATCCGCCATAGACACCGCGACGTACTGGCTCGAGTTCTTCAATGATTTCCATGGCACGTGGTTTTGGTGCACCACTTAATGTGCCTGCAGGGAAAGTTGCGGAAAGAAGTTCGTAGGCCGATTTATCCGTTGCGAGCTGCCCTTCAACAGTGCTCACAATGTGCATGACATGTGAATAGCGCTCGATTGCCATGAATTCGGTCACTTCAACACTGCCGCTTGCACAGACGCGACCCAAATCGTTGCGACCGAGATCAACGAGCATCAAATGTTCTGCACGTTCTTTGAGATCTGCCAGCAAATCGTCGGCGAGGGCTTGGTCTTGTTCGACATTTGCGCCGCGTGGACGCGTGCCTGCAATTGGATGCACCATCGCACATCCACCGCGCAATTGCACCAGTGCTTCTGGACTGCTTCCGACAACATCAAAGGCAACCTTCGACGGCATTTCGCTTCCCGATGCATTCACTTCTGGGAAACGGAAGAAGTACATGTACGGGCTTGGATTTTGCACCCGCAGAACGCGATACACATCGAGTGCACTTGCTGTCACCGGTGCATCGAAACGTTGTGACAGCACAATTTGGAATGCATCTCCTGCGCGGACAAATTCCTTGCATCGTTCGACATTGGCTAGGTAATCAGCCTTGCTCGTGCGAGGTGTGAAATCGGGCTTTGCAGTGACATCCCAGGTACTTGCAGTGCTTGGTGCCGCAGCTTTCAATGCCGCTGTCATAGCATCAAGACGCGCAACTGCATCTGCATAGGCATCATCCACGCGATCGTCAGTCGCGTCGTAGTTGATGGCATTGGCAATCAACCAAACAGTGCCATCCCAGTGATCAAGGACCGCAATGTCGGTCGCCAACAACATGGCGATTTCTGGAATACCAAGTTCATCTGCGGTGGTTTGTGGCAGTCGTTCCCAGCGGCGCACTGCGTCATACGCAATCAAACCAACCATGCCACTCGTCAGTGGTGGCAAACCTTCAAGTGGTTCGGTGTGCAACGTGGCGAGAGTGTCGCGCAATGTGTCGAGTGGCGAACCAGAAGTAGGGACACCAACTGGAACATTGCCGACCCATGCTGTTTCGCCTTCGACAGAAGTCAACAGCGCG
>JBEGON010000071.1:0-8861 GCA_041181965.1 Actinomycetota bacterium | reverse complement strand
TAGGAGTAATCATGAGGAAGTTCATTGTTGCCACTGCGGTCGCCGGAACGATCATGGCAATCACATCAGCAGCTGCAAGCGGTTTGGGCACACTCAGTGGCGGGGGCACTGTGAGTTTGGTCAACACTGGTTCAGTAGCAGTAACCACATACAACTGCACCGACGCACTATCGGTCGCTTACACCTTTGCTGATGCAAGTCACCAATCAATCACTGGTGTCACGCTCACTGGCGCTGTCACTGCAAGTTCAACCTGTGCAGGTCAAACCGCATCTGTCGTTCTCAAGAATGCAGGCGGCACCTACACCAAGACTGCAAGTGCAGTGTTTGCTGAATCAAGTGGCAATCAAGTCGCCGCAGTCGACTTCTCATCAGTCGCCTACGACGTACTGACTAATCCTCTTGTTGCAACAGATATTTCTGTTCAGATGTCTTGATGAATCGATAGAGTCATGAAGACCGCACGTGGACCCCGAGCAACACGGGGTCCACGTGTCTTTTTTCTTCTTGTTGCTTTAGCACTTTTCGCAAGTTGGTTTATTTATCTCGCTCCCGTTTCCATCGGAGGTGCTGCAACTTTCGTTCGTGTCTATGGAGTCAGCATGTCTCCCATGATTGCGGACGGTGACTTAGCTGTCGCACGTAAAGAGAATCATTACGCGAGCGGCGATCTTGTGGTGTATCAGACTGATAAAGGCTCAGTGATTCATCGCCTTGTTGATTTCAACTCACTTTATGGCTGGCGCACCAAAGGCGATCACAACTCTTGGGTTGATAAGTGGCGCGTAAAGCCAGAACAAATCCAAGGCAAGTACTGGTTTCACATCCACGGTCTTGGCAGAGTTACTGAATGGACACGCAATAACCCGGTCGTGCTCGGTTTTGTTGTGTCCATCATCACCGTGCTCCCTTACTTGGTGTGGCACCGGCGTCGCGTCAGCAAATCGCTATCAGCGCTCTTGGTGAAATCACGTCGAGAACCATGGCGCGAAGGACGAGAGAACCAGGAAATCGCACTCGAAATTATGACGATTGTTGCGGCCACGCTTGCCCTCGTCGCATTGCTCTTGCTCATCACAGAAGGAAAACTTCTCACCAAACAGGGACTCTTTGCACTCGCAGCATATGCAGTCGCCCACATCGCAGCGTGGATGATGACTCTTAGAATTTTCGATGGCTGGGGTGTTGAAGAACCCCGCAAGAGCCTGTGGGTGCTCTCAGGATTGCTCTACAAAATTGATGCTCTGCCCGTAGTAGAGGCTGAAGAAGTGGGATCTGCTGCAGCGTTACGCGCGATGGCCGAAAAGGAACATGTGCCTGTATTGCACGAAGAGGTTGGTGCCAGCCATAGATTTCTTGTGATGAGCCAAAAACATGGCAATTTCATCTGGGCTCCCCCGATTGGACTCGAACCAATAACCGCCCGATTAACAGTCGGGAGCTCTGCCAATTGAGCTACAGGGGAATGCTCGCGAACGAGCGGCGGAAGAATAGCAACCAAGCCTCGCTGCTGCGAATTACCCCTGTCCGCGCGCATGGTCAGCGAGAGCCCGACGATGAGTTTCGAGGGCTAACAACTGGTCAAATATCTCGGCTTGAGCATCTGCATCAGCTTCGGGATCAAGACGCTGCAGGCGACCTTTCAAATCTGCGATGCGACGCGTGGCATCAAGCTCCTGCAACTTTGCGATGACGCCCGTGACATAACTGTCCAGACTCTCTTTTGCCATGGCATTCAATGGTTCGACCACCAGCGCAGAAAGCGTCGTTCGCACTGAATCATCAGCAGCGCTGTTCATCACTGATTCAATCCACGCGCTTGTTTCGATTTCACTGGGATCGTGTTTATCCAATACAGAAATTACTGCTTGGTGCGCGCGACGATACGGACCAAACGTGTAGGCACCATCTTCAACAATTTCGTACCACGATGTCGCAGCAGCTGGATACTGCAAAACTGCCTTCAATGACTCGCGTTCGACACGATGTTCCACTTTTCGTGGATCTGGTTTTTCGATTTCGATTGGTGCCGGTGGCTGTTCTTGCGTAAAGACAGATTCCGCAGGTTTCTTTGCACCTTTGCCGCTTGATACTGCTGCTTGCACAGATTTGAGATCCATACCGAGCCAACCAGCGAGCATGCGTGTGTATTCGGGGCGCAATGCGGCATCGCGAATACTTGCCACAATCGGCGCAGCAAGTTTCAGCCCCGCAACGCGGCCTTCAGCAGTGTTGAGATCTAAGTCAGAAAGGCCTGACTTGATTGCGAATTCGAACATCGGAACTTTGTTCTGCAGCAATTGCTGGATCGCTTCATCGCCACCTTTTTGGCGTAAGTCGCATGGATCTAAACCGTTTGGTTCTACTGCTACAAAAGTGTGTGAAACAAAACGTTGATCTTCATCAAATGCCTTCAAGGCGGCCTTGCGGCCTGCTGCATCACCGTCAAAGGTGAAAATTACTTCGCCCTTATATTCATCGGAATCCATCAGCAGACGACGAAGCACTTTGATGTGGTCGGTGCCAAATGCAGTGCCACAGGTAGCAACAGCCGTGGTGATTCCAGCAAGATGACAAGCCATTACATCGGTGTAACCCTCCACGATGACTGCCTGTTGTTTTTTGGCGATGTCCTTGCGTGCTAGATCGACTCCATACAAAACGTGCGATTTCTTGTAGAGCGGAGTTTCTGGAGTATTGAGATATTTCGGACCATCGTCATCATCAAATAGTTTGCGTGCGCCAAAACCAACAACATCACCAGCAAGATCACGAATCGGCCAGACAAGTCGACCGCGAAAACGGTCATAGATTCCGCGCTGACCCTGCGACATCAAACCGCCGGCAAGAAGTTCATCATCTTTGAAACCTAGTTGGCGCAAATGATTGAGTAGTGCATCCCAACCTTTTGGTGCGAAGCCAACGCCGAAATGTGCTGCAGCTGCAGAATCAAATCCCCGACCAAGCAAGAACTGTCGACCAGTCTCTGCTGCTGGAGTTGCGAGTTGTTGAACATAAAAGGCTGCGGCAGCTTTGTGCGCTTCGAGCAATCGAGTTTTTAGTCCGGCTTGCTTGTCGGGTGCAGCGCCGGTTTCTTCATAATGAATGGGTACATTGAATTTCTGTGCCAACTTTTCAATCGCTTCGACGAAGGTCATACCTTCAATCTTGCGTATGAAAGTGAAGACGTCGCCACTCTCTTGGCATCCAAAACAATGGAAATATCCGCGGGCTGGCGTGACATGGAAAGAAGCGCTGCGTTCATCATGAAAGGGGCAGAGACCTTTGAGGCTGCCGCCACCGGCAGATTTGAGATTGACGTAGTCGCGCACCACATCGTCAATGCGGGCACGCTCGCGAACCAGGTTCACATCTGCTTCACGAATCCGGCTCATGATGGCGATTCTAGGTGGCGTACGTGTCAGGCGGGAGCTCTAGGTGAAGTCAGGCGCTGATGCCAAGCCACGGCTGAGGAATCAGTCAATGAAGCCACCTGATCGATAGCCACGCGCAAACGTGCTTCGTCGGTTGAGGCTCGGTTCCACGACTCTTGTAACCACAATTCCAGGTCGCGACCTTCGCGCGATACAAGTGCCTGAACCAACTCGATCAGGAGTTGACGTTGCTTGTGGTAAATCTCATGAGCGCCTTCACGTTGCATAACGTACAGATTTGCTAATGTCTTAAGCACCGCAACTTCTGCTTCGATGGCTGCTGGAATCCGCAACTCTGCGTTGTAACGAGTCAAGAGACCAGATCCAAACTCCGCACGCGTCGCGTCATGAGCTGCACCGCAAAATCGACCAATGAGTTGACTGGTCAAATTCTTGAGTTCTGCTAAGGATTTTTGGGTTTCGTCATATCCTGTTGGCCAGTAAGGCAATTTCAGCAATCGATCGATAGCTTGGTCAACCAAATCTTCTGGTGCATCGGTGTACTGCTCTATGGCAAGTGCAACGATGTCACTCCGTTCGGACTTAGAAGTCAAAGCGTCAAACGTTAGGTGCTTTCCAACAATCGCATCTTCGACGTCATGCACTGAATATGCAACATCATCGGCCCAATCCATCACTTGCGCTTCAAAACTCTTGCGATCGCCAACAGCGTGCAAACGTGCCCACGTAAAGATTTCGGAATCATCTTGGTAATACCCAAATTTCGGCGTCTCACTGCGGCGCGGCCATGGATACTTGATGGCCGCATCCAAACTTGCACGAGTGAGATTCAAACCGACTGAATTTCCTTGCGCATCAAAGGTCTTCGATTCAAGTCGCGCTAAAACCCGCAAAGTTTGAGCATTACCTTCGAAACCGCCAGCGTGGGCAGCGATGTAGGCCAGCGCTTCTTCACCGTTGTGACCAAACGGTGGATGTCCCAAATCATGCGCAAGACATCCGACTTCCACAACATCAGGATCACAACCAAGCGAAGCGCCAAGTTCGCGGCCAATTTGTGCAACTTCCAACGTGTGCGTCAATCGCGTGCGCGGAAAATCTGCGGTACCTGCAACAAATACTTGCGTCTTTGCCGCAAGACGACGAAGTGCGGACGAGTGCAAGATTCGGGCACGGTCTCGAGCGAAAGCTGTTCGGCCACTTCGTTTCGCTGGCTCTGCCACAAAACGCAATTCATCTTCCGAGGTATATCCCGGCGAGAGTAAGTCGTCTCCGTGTGACATCAGATGCTCCACTGTTCCCAGCCGAAGAACCACAGGATTCCCGCCATCTCCGTAATCGCTCGCGAACCACCCAGGTCGGTGCCTGGACCAGACACAGTCGGATTTGGAAATGCTTTCAATCCCAGCTTGTTAGAAATCACAATCACACGAGCCGCATGCAACGGATCTGTTGATACCGTGATTGATGTCCACTTGTGTTTCTTCATTAAGTCATTAATTGCCACGAGCGATTGAATGGTGTTACTTCCGGTCGGAACAGAAACGATGTGTTTCTTCGGAATTCCATGCGAGATCAAATAGTTAGCACCGGACTCTGCTTCAGTGAATCGATCGCCTTCTTGTTTGCCGCCCACTGTGATGATGCGCGGTGCGAGTTTGAGTTTGTATAAATCAATGGCGTGGTCGAGTCGATTTTGAAAAACCTCGGTCGGTGTACCGTCATATTGCGCAGCACCAAGAACGACGATTGCGTCGGTAGGTGTGACATTGATTTCGCGCGCATTGATGTAGAGGTAACCAGCGAGTGCTACGAGAACCAATATCACCACACTCAAGAAAGCGGACACGATTCGACGTGCAAACTTAAACAGGAAGAACATCTCCGCTCCTTTCTTTGAGCAACTGTATTGGGACGAGCGACATCAGCCGCCGCTCACGCCTATTTCCGCTTCACTGAGGTCAACATCCAGTCCCAACTCGCATGAATCCAACCAGCCGTGCGGCAATGCAACATGTTTGTTGGCGTTAGTTCGACCTCGAGGACCTTCGGCAACGTGGTCTGGGTATTGCTGAGGTTCGATGGTGGCAAGTAAATCTTCTAGTTCTGAAATCGAGTTGATCATTGCGAGTGCATGTCGGGTTTCGCCGCCAACGCGAAAACCTTTGGTGTACCACGCCATGTGCTTGCGCATTTCCTGACAACCGTGTCGTTCGTTTCCAACATAGTCAACCAATAGTTGTGCGTGACGGACCATGATGCGAAAGACTTCATCTGACTTCGGATTTTCAGGAATCTCAGTGCCATCAAGAGCGGCAGAAATTTGCCCAAAGAGCCATGGTCGACCAAGACAACCGCGACCGATGACAACGCCATCGCACCCTGTCTCATCAATCATTCGCTTCGCATCAGCACCAGACCAAATGTCGCCGTTGCCGAGCACTGGAACGCCTAAAGGTGACAATGTTTCTTTGAGATTCTTTATCGCAGACCAATCGGCCTGACCGCTATACAACTGCGCGGCCGTGCGGCCGTGCAAAGCGACCCAGGCCACTCCTTCTTCAGCGGCTGCGATTCCGGCATCGATGTACGTCAGATGTTCGTCGTCAATGCCTTTACGCATTTTCACAGTCACCGGAACCTGACCGCGTGCATTGGTAACCGCAGCGCGAACAATTGCGCGAAAGAGATCACGTTTCCACGGCAATGCGCTGCCGCCACCTTTGCGGGTCACTTTCGCAACCGGGCATCCCATATTCAAATCAATGTGATCAGCACGATTTTCATTGACAATCATGGCCACTGCTTTGCCAACAATGTCGGGATCCACTCCGTACAGCTGAATGCTGCGTGGATTTTCAAAATCACCAAAGGATGTCATCCGAAGAGTTTCAGCATCACGTTCAATGAGTGCGCGTGACGTGATCATCTCTGAGACATATAAGGCAGCGCCGCTAGCAGAATAAACGTTTGCAGATTCTTCACGGCACAACTGGCGATACGGCCGATTGGTAATACCTGCCATTGGAGCAAGTACTACCGCTGGCCGTTCGCCGAGAAGCAGTGAATGTGCCACGTTTAGAAAGCTGGCAATTTGTCAACGAGGAAGCTGCGCACCTGATCAATGCTGATGCGGTGCTGATTCATCGTGTCGCGTTCGCGAATCGTCACTGCATTGTCATCAAGAGTCTCGAAGTCGACTGTGATGCAGAACGGTGTACCAATTTCGTCTTGACGACGGTAGCGGCGACCAATCGCTCCAGAATCATCGAAATCAACGCTCCACGTTTTGCGCAAATCAGCGGCCAGCGCTTTCGCCTTCGGTGACAAGTCTGCATTGCGTGACAATGGCAAGACTGCAACTTTCACTGGAGCAAGACGAGGATCGAGGCGAAGCAACTGACGAACATCAACGCCACCCTTGGTGTTTGGCGCTTCATCTTCTGCATACGCATCGAGCAAAAATGCCAAGACACAACGTGTCAAACCTGCAGCAGGCTCAATGACGAATGGTGTGTAACGCTCGCCTGATTCCTGGTCAAAGTAGGAAAGGTCTGAACCACTGTGCTCCGAGTGTGTCTTCAAATCGAAATCGGTGCGGTTTGCAATGCCTTCGAGTTCAGCCCACGTGCTGCCAGCAAACTCAAATTTGTATTCGATGTCGACAGTGCGCTTTGAATAGTGTGAAAGTTTTTCTTTCGGGTGTTCGAAGAAGCGCAAATTTTCAGGATTCATGCCGAGATCGACATACCAATCCCAGCGCTGCTTTAACCAGTATTCGTGCCATTCTTCATCTTCACCAGGCTTAACGAAGAATTCCATTTCCATTTGCTCGAATTCACGAGTGCGGAAAATGAAATTACCTGGAGTGATTTCATTTCGGAAAGACTTACCTGTCTGCGCAATACCGAAAGGTGGCTTCTTGCGAGAAGAGTTTGCAACGTTTGCGTAGTTGACGAAAATGCCTTGTGCAGTTTCTGGGCGCAAGTAGTGCAGCGCCGCAGCATCATCAACTGGTCCAACAGTCGTGCGAAGCATTCCGTTGAAATCGCGTGGTTCGGTGAATTCACCTTTCGTGCCACAGTGTGTACACACAATGTCGGCCAAACCATTGGCAGGTTCCTTGCCATGTTTTTCTACATACGCTTCAGTGAGTTGATCTGCGCGCCAACGCTTGTGGCACTTCTTGCACTCAGTTAGCGGATCAACGAATGCGTTGACGTGACCAGACGCCACCCACACTTGTGGCGCGAGAATGACAGATGAGTCGAGACCGACAACATCTTCACGGCCGCGCACCATGTACTGCCACCACTGGCGACGAATGTTTTCTTTGAGTTCGACACCCAAGGGGCCGTAATCCCAGGCACTTCGAGTGCCACCATAGATTTCTGACGATGGGTAGACGAAGCCACGACGCTTCGAGAGATTGACGATTGCATCAACGCGATCGGTTGCCATAAGAGGTCCTCCACTCCGGCTGGCTGTCGGCGGTTCGCCCGTGCGGGCAACGTGGGTGAAGCGTACAACCCGCTAGAGAGTGGCGTTGTGCATCGCAATCAAGGCAAGAGCTTGGTCCTGAGGGGTCTCTGGGACTTGGTCGTAGTGCCACGACAACGAACGGCGCACCATCGGTCGAACTACTGCGGTAATTGGACCAGTGATGGGCAACAACTGCGACTCGGTATCGCGTGGTGAGACCGGCACTGCGAGTTGCAGATGTTGATAGCCATTGCGTTGAAGTGCCTGAAATACATGTGTCGTGGTGTGGCCGGTTTCGATGGCATCATCTACGACGTAGTGGAGGCCTTCGCTCGAAAATTGCGGCACTTCCACTGAGATAATTTCATTGGTTGCTGGATCACGTTGAAGCACTAAGGCAATCACAGGCACTCGAAACTTTTTCGCAATTTCGATTGCGATTTCAGCACCTTGACCCACTATCGCAATGACCGCGATAGGTTCTTTTTCAAGAATTTCCACAAGCTGCACACCAGCATCGTGCAGGTTCGCAAAATCTTTATTCATCGACGAGTGCATCGCCTAAATTAAACGTGTCAGCATCGAATGCGCGTAAGGCGTCGTAATCGTGAACTTCATCGCCAACTCGTCGATGCAATGTTTCAAAAGCTGATGGTTCATCGACTGCCGTTGAAAGAAAAGGAATGGACTGCGCCTTTACATCGAAAGCACTTAAAGCCCTGCGGTAATCCCCCACGCTCGCCCAGTGACTGACAATCGCAAAGAGTTCTGCATCGTCAGTAGCTGCACCAAGTTCGATACCCAAACAACCCTGCTGCATAGCTAAAGGAGTAATGGCCTTTTTCGCATCAAGTAACCAGGACTCACGTGCGGCTGCAGAAACTCGATGGCGGGTAATCACGAACATGTGGCGATTGTGCCAGCGCATTTGGTGATGTGACACCATTCGCCTATGACTAAGCCAACTCGTCTTGAGAAGTTCTC